>DATCFS010000225.1:0-18531 GCA_036509375.1 Acidimicrobiales bacterium | reverse complement strand
GAGCGTCCCGTCTTCGAACTCGAGCAGCTCGTTGACCTTCGCCGACGGCAGTCCCGAGACGCGCGCGATACCGTCGCCGACCTCCACGACGCGACCGACCTGCTCGGCGCCGACGGCCGGGTTGAACTCGGTCACGTGCTTTCGCAGGGCCTCGGTGATCTCGTTGGCGCTAATGGTGAGCTCTGTCATCACAGATTCCTTTTCTTAGTCATTTCGATTCAAAGACGATTCATAGAGATGGCCCGGTGAGACGGCGTCACGAAGTGCGCCCAATCGCGCACGCGTCGTCGCGTCGAGGCGCAGGTCGCCGATCTCGACCAGCACGCCACCGAGCAATTCGGGACTGTCGGCCACCTGCAGCACGACGTCCTTTCCCGTGAGCGAGGACAGTGACGCGACCAGGTCGGCGCGACTCTTCTCGTCGAGTGGTCGAGCGGTGTGCACACGTGCGACGCGCCAGTTGCGAGTGTTGGCGACGTAGTCAACGAGATAGTCGAGCGTCCCGACGACGTCGCGAGAACGGCCGCCGGCGATCGTGAAACGGGCCAGCGCGAGCGTGACAGGGTCGACCTTGTCGGCGAGGAGTGCCTGCACGGTCCCGAGGCGAGACTGGACGTCCGCGTCACGGTCGAGCAGGAGACGGCGCAACTCGAGATTGCCCTCGACAGTACGGGCCCATCGAAAGAGTTCGTCTTCGATCTCGTCGAAGTTGTCCGCGTCGACCTCGTCGAGCAGGGCGTCGGCGAATCCAGCGACACGCTGACGCGACGCCAACAGTCCGAGTCCCGCGAGCGGGAAGGTGCCGTTCATCGCCAACTCTCGTGCGGCGAAAGCCAGCTCGGCGAACGAGTGCGGTACTTCCTGGGCCGGAGAATTGCTCGCGGCGTAGACGGCCACCTGCAGGGCAACGTCGTGGACCTTGCCCGAAAGGAGGTCACGAACGATCAGCCCCCGCGACGCGCTAGCAATCGATGTGTCGGTCAGCACGGCGCGCAGATCGGCCCGGCCGAGCACCGTCTGCTCCAGCGACGTCAACTCCCCCGTGACGGTCGCAAGTGCGGCCGCATCGAGAGTACCCAAACGGGCCGCTGCGTAACCTTCGAGCTTGGCGAGCATGATCAGGTACTTGATCCCCTGGCGGCTTCCACGTTCAACGCGGCGACCGCTTCGCGCACGAGGTCCTGGTGCGAACTCTCGTCGACTTCGCGTCCGACGATCTGGTTGACGAGCTCAAAGACGACCTCGCCGATTCGTGCCGACGCTTCGTCGATGGCACGCTGACGCGCGGTGTCTACTTCGGCGTTGGCGTTGGCGATGATCCGGTCGTACTCCGCTTGACCGCGTCCGGCTGCTTCGCCGCGTACCTGATCGGACGTGGCCTGGGCGGCCGCGACGATCTCGCGAGCCTGGTCCCTCGCCGCCGCGAGCAGCTGTGCTCGCTCGTCACCGGCCGCTGCCGCTTCGGCTTTGGCGGCGTCAGCTGCGGCCAGCGACTCACGGATCTTCTCTTGACGACTCTCCAGCGCCTTGTTGAGCGGCGGCAAGATGTACTTCGTCATGAGCAGCAATATCACCACCATCGTCACGAGTTCAATGAAGAACGTGCCGTTGGGGATGAGGAAAATTGACCCGATCATCTCAATGCCCTTCTATCTACCTTGAGAACTTCAATCCGTTCCACGAACGGAATCGTTCTTGACTACTTGATCTTTGCGAATACGTACACGAACACGATCATGAACAACAAGTTGATGAAGTACATGGCCTCAACGAGTCCGACCGTCAAGAAGAAGTACGTGCGCGCCTTGGCCTCGATCTCGGGCTGACGGGCGATCGCCGCGATGGTCTGGCTACCGGCCAGGCCGTCACCGATCGCCGCGCCGATGGCGCCTCCACCGAGGGCGATACCGCCGCCGACGAGTGCTCCCGCGATGCCGATCGCACCTGCGACTGTTTGTGCTGCCATTGTCTATTCCTCCTGGTTTGTGTTACTGCGTCGTCTCGAGTACTGCGGTGTTCTTGATCTTCTTCTTCTTTTCGTGTTTCTCTTCGTGCTCTTCCTCGTGGCTGGTCGCCATGTCGAGGTAGATAATCGTGAGCAACATGAAGATGTACGCCTGGATCAACCCGATTGCGAGGTCAAAGGGCTTCCAGATTATTTCGAAGGGGCCGAGCGCCTTCGAGGCCAGGGCCGCGACGACGACGATGATCAGACCGCCCGAGAAGAGGTTGCCGAAGAGACGAAGGGTCAGCGTGATTGGCTTCGTGACCTCTTCGATGAGGTTGATCGGTGTCAGCCAACCGGCCGGCTTCGCGTAGTGCTTGATGTAGCCACCGATGCGTCGCGCGCGCAGCGATTCGATGTGGACCCACACAATGACGAAGAGCGCCAGTGCGAGGGGAAGATTCACGTCACTCGTGGGCGCCGGGAAGATCTCACCAGAGACACCGGGTTGCATCGCCGTGGGAAGAAAGCCAATCCAGTTGGCGACGAGCACGAAGACGAAGACGGTGACGCCGAGCGGGATGAATCGCTTGCCCTTCTCACCCAGCGAGGACTTGACGAGGTCGCCCACGATGTCGACGACCAAGATCTCCCAGATCAGCTGGAACTTCCCCGGCACGCCGTCGGTGACCTTCGCGCGCAGGCGCACGCCCATGATGACGATGATGATCAAGGCCAGCAGCGTGGAGAGTGCGACGTCGGTGTCGAAGGTGAGGCCGAAGAGGCTGAAGTGGGGGTGGTCACCGACGTGAATCGTCTTGGCGGCGTACAGCATCCTCACTCAATTCCTTCCTGACCCGCCACGACTCGCATGACATTGATTACGAACACGAGCTGATAAAGCACGAGCCCTGACACAATACCGATTCCGAGGGGGGCATTGAGGAACACCGCGGCCAAGACAATGACCGTCATGAGCAGGAGGCGTGCCGTGGTCTTTCGCCCGAGTTGGCGCCGGACGGCCTTGGTGCTCTGTTCGCCTCGAAGTTCGACCTTGACGGACTGACTGTCAAGGAATCGGAGGTTCAAAATCGCCATACCCACGCCGAGGACGACGCCCAGGGCTGCGAGCGGAGGAGCCACGATGATGGCCACGGCGAAACCCACGACCCCAACGATGATGGCTGAAAGTGTGGTGCGACGAAGCAGGCGCGGCAATGTGTCAGTGGGCAGGTTTTCTAGCACGAGCAATGGGTTTCTAAAGGAAACGCCGGACTTGCTTTACAACGCTCACCACGGCGGCGACCGTTCCTAATGCTATCCCGATTAAGAGACCCCACGGCGCGGTGCCCCAGCTGTGATCGGCCCAGATACCCAGCACGACGAATACGGCGAGCACGAGCGCCGCCGTCATGCCCATGGTGGCGAAGGCCGCGGCGCCGGGCAGATCCCTCACGTAAGGATTTACCTGTTCAGGCGGTATTTCTCTGTCCGGGCCCTGCGAGTTCGCACTCAATGGTGCGCACTCTCGCGCACTCGGTTGGTCGCTTCGCGCTTGACGTAGAAGCGATTCAAGAGTGGGCTGAACCAGGTGAATAGTCCAATCAGCAACAGCGCGACGCCGAGAGGGATAAAGACGTTCGCGTGCGTGTCGAAGAGCGGCAGCAACACGAAGCCGCAGAGTAGAGCTGTCCAGAGCCAAAGGATCACGACCGTACGACGGTGGCCGTGACCAAGGCGCATCAGACGGTGGTGAATGTGGTTCTTGTCGGGTGTATGAAATCCCTGCCCCGACGCCGTTCTTCGCACGAACGCCCACACGGCGTCAATAAGTGGCACCCCGAGGATGAAGACCGGAATGAGGAGCGGTGCGAAGAAGAAGAACGTCACGCCACTCGCCGGCGGCGTTCGCCCACCGATCACCATCGTCGAGGCGCTCATGAGCAGACCCAGCATTAGCGCGCCGGCGTCGCCCATGAAGAGCTTGGCCGGATGGAAGTTGTCGCGCAGGAATCCGAGACAGATGCCGCACGTGAGGGCCGCGATCAGCGGACCGACGTTGTTGGTCGGCAACAGTCCGTCGTGTTCCAATCGCAGACCGTACACACAGAGCGTGCCCGACGCAATCGCGACAATGCCACCGGCCAAACCGTCAAGTCCGTCGATGAGGTTGACGGCGTTCGAGAGAGCGAACACCCACGCCGCCGTGATGAGCGGAAGGATTGAAGGGCCGAGCACGACGAAACCGGCGAACGGTAGTTTCAGTTGGTACATCGTGCAGCCGCTGAAATAGAGAATCGAAGCGGCGAGTATTTGGCCGGCGACCTTCGCCGGCGCGCTCATCTCGCGAAAGTCGTCCAACACGCCGACGACGAAGATCACACCCGTGGCGAGCAGTACGCCCAGCATCTCGTGACTGGAGAGGATGACACTCCGTAGTGACGGGATCGCCATGGCACAGAGCAGCGCCACGCAAAAGCCGACCAGCATCGCCGCGCCACCGCCGTACGGCGTGACGACTTGATGAACTTTACGTTCGTCCGGTTGCGCCGTGTAGCCAATGCGCAGTGAGATCTTGCGCGCTGGCACATTTGCCACCAAGGTCACCAACGTCCCGATGACGATGATGGCGAAGTAGGCGACGACGTCGGGCATCTACTGCTTCGTGAAGTTCGCGTAGGGGTTGAAGCCACCGCAGAGCGTGGCCACCTCACGGCGCACGGCCTGAACGGCCTCTTCGTCTTCGCGGTTGCGAAGGGCCGTCGCCATCATGGCGGCAATCGCGACGAACTCGCCCTCATTCATGCCGGCCGTGGTCTGCGCGGCCGTACCGACGCGCAGACCCGACGTGATGAAGGCGCTTCGCGGGTCGTCGGGAATCGTGTTGCGGTTGGTCGTGATGCCCGCGCGGTCCAGCACTTCTTGGGCGACCTTGCCGGTCAGTTCTTCGTCGAACTCGCGAAGGTCGAGCAACACCATGTGATTCTCCGTGCCGCCCGACACGCTGCGGAAGCCCTCTTTCGCGAGCGCCGCACTAAAGGCTTGGGCGTTGCTCACAATCTGATCGGTGTAGTTCGAGAACCGTGGGTCGGACGCTTCCTTAAACGCCACCGCCTTGGCGGCGATGGCGTGCTCCAGAGGACCACCTTGTTGACCGGGAAAGACTGCCGAATCAATCTTCTTGGCGTGCTCTTCGCGACACACGATGGCGCCGCCGCGCGGTCCGCGAAGGGTCTTGTGGGTCGTGAACGCCACCACGTCGGCGTAGGGCACGGGATTGGGATGCGAACCTCCGGCAATGAGACCGGCGACGTGCGCCGAGTCGAACATCAACATCGCACCCACTTCGTCAGCGATTTCACGAAAGGGCACGGGATCGATGATGCGCGAATAGGCGGTCGCGCCCGCAACGATCATCTTCGGTCGATGCTCGAGTGCTTGACTTCGCACGTTCTCGAAGTCGATCATCTCGCCGGGATTCTCGGGGTCGTCCGAGCGCGGCGTGACGCCGTACGCAACGAAGTTCCACCACTTGGACGTGATCGAGGCCGGTGATCCGTGCGTCAAGTGGCCTCCCTGATCGAGCCGCATGGCGAGAACCGTGTCGCCCGGTTCGAGCAACGCCTGGTAGACCGCGACATTCGCATTGGCGCCGCTGTGCGGTTGCACGTTCGCGTGGTCGGCGCCGAAGAGCGCGGTGAGGCGCCGCCTCGCGAGGTCTTCCACTTCGTCGACCACTTGGTTACCGCCGTAATAGCGACGTCCGGGATATCCTTCCGCGTACTTGTTCGTGAGTATTGATCCGGTCGCGGCGAGTACCGCCGGCGAGGCGAAGTTTTCACTCGCGATGAGCTGCAGGGTCGTGGTCTGACGATCCCACTCTCGGCCAAGCAGGGCCGTCACCTCATCATCATCGGTGATCCAAGCGTCAAAGGGAGATGGGGCCATTCCTAGAACCTTTCATCGTGGACGAGGCTCGTATCGAGCGCATTGAGTTTGGCGATTCGTGCTTCGTGGCGACCGGAGAGCGGCGTTGCGTTCAGCCAGGCCTCGAGCGCTTCGGTGGCGACCGCCGCTCCGGTGAGACGCGAACCGAGACAGAGAACGTTGGCGTGATTGTGTTCTCTCGCCAAGTGGGCCGAGGTCACGTCGTGGACGACGGCCGCTCGAACGCCCGCGACCTTGTTGGCGGCAATGGCAATCCCGATGCCGCTGCCGCAAATGGCGACGCCCAAATCGGCATCACCGTTCGTCACACTTCGGCCGACGGCGGCGCCAAAGTCGGGATAGTCCACCGACGTGGAAGCGTTCGTGGTGCCGAGGTCGAGCACCTCGTGGCCCCATTCGCAGAGCGACGCCGCTAAGTGCGTCTTTAAGTCGTAGCCAGCGTGGTCCGAGCCAAGGGCGATTCGCATCGAACCAACCATACCTTCCGCCTCACCGCACACCCCGGTGCGGCAATACTTCAACTCGTGGCAATTCCCCCTCGTACACCGGTGATCATCGGTGTTGGTCAGGTGACCGACCGACCGATTCATGACGCGACGCCCGAGAGTCGTCCCCACCCGCTCGACCTCATGGTGGACGCTCTCGAACGCGCCGCGAGAGACACCGGCGCCACGAGCGTCCTCGACGCGATCGACGAACTCGTGGCGATCAGTTCGTTCACGTGGCACACGAACGATCCCGCACTGCTCGTCGCCCAGCGACTGGGACTTGGTGTAACGACGACGAGACTCACGCCGATTGGCGGCAACATCGCGCAGCAACTCGTGCACGAAAGCGCACGACGAATCCTCAACGGCGACGTGACGACGGTTGCCGTTGTCGGTGCCGAAGCAATGAACGCGCAGTTGCTGGCCCGACGGGTCAACACTCGACTCGAGTGGGCGAGCCAACCTGACGACGTCGCCACTCCACTCGATCCCTCGGACGACCGTACGCCCCTCACCGAGGCCGAGTACTCGCAAGGTCTGCGGCTACCAATCGAGGTCTATCCCCTCTTCGAGAATGCCCGACGCGCTCGCCTCGGTTGGTCGCTCGACGATCAACGAACGCACCTCGGAACTCTTTGGTCCAACTTTTCAGCGGTGGCGGCCGGCAATCCCTACGCGTGGTTGCCGGCGTATCACTCGCCCCAGGAGATCACGACGCCGAGTGCCGGCAATCGAATGGTGAGTTACCCCTACACCAAGCTGTTGATCGCCAACGTGCCCGTGGACATGGGCGCGGCGTACATCATGACGAGCTACGAGCACGCGCACGAACTAGGTGTTGCCCGAGACCGGATGGTCTTCCCCCAACACGGTGCTGACGCCAACGACCACTGGTTCGTCTCGGAGCGGCCGCACTTGGACGACTCACCGGCGATGCGTGCCCTGTGGAGCACCTTGACCGGTTTTGGTGTCGCTGCTGACGACCTCGCGCACGTCGATCTCTACAGCTGTTTCCCCACCGTCGTCCAAACGGCGTGCGACGTGCTCGGCATCGACGCGTACGACACGAGTCGGATCCCCACACTGACCGGCGGGTTGACCTTCGGTGGCGGACCGGGCAACAACTACACCACCCACGCCATTGCCGCAATGGTCGACGTCGTACGCGCCGACCCGACGAGTCAAGGACTCGTCACGGCCCTCGGTTGGTTCTCGACCAAACACTCGTGGGGTACGTACGGCGCCACACCTCCGGCGAGCGGCTTCCAATGGGCCTCGCCGCAAGCGGACGTCGACCACTTGCCGCACTGTCGAAGCGAACAACGAAGTGGCGACGTCACGGTGGAGAGCTACACGGTCACGCACGCGCGCGACGGATCGCCCACGTCATTACTTGTCGCGGCCCGAACGAGCGATGCCACACGGGTGTGGTGTCACAGCGACGATTCGTCGTTGATGCTCGCCGCCGAAACGTCCGAGATAATTGGCCAACCGGGCGAAGTGCGCGACAACGTGCTCACGCTGTAGGGCGACGTGCGAACTCTCGCGGTCCTACGCCAGAAGTGTCGCAATCGCGCTCGTCGGTGTCGCTCCCTCACGAAGGATTGTCCAGGACTCGCCCGTCACGTCGACAACGGTCGACACGTCACCCGACCGCTCACCGCCATCGACGACACCCACCAGATCGCTCTTCGACTCGAACATGTCGCGCACTTCGTAGGCACTGTGGCAGGCCGATGCACCGTGCACGTTGGCACTCGACACTGCGAGCGGCCCAATGACCGCGATCATTCGACGCACCACGTCGTCGTCGGGGATTCGGAAACCGGCGGTGTCGATCTCGCTACCGAGCAGCGTGGCGAGCTCGTGCGGCACGGCGACGACAATCGTGAGGGCACCGGGCCAGTAGGCGTCAGCCAATTTCTGCGCCTTCTCGTTCCACACCGCGCCCAAATAGCCGATCTGTCCAACCGAGTCAACGAGCACCGGAAGAGCCCTCGTCCGAGGTCGATCCTTCAGCGTGAAGATCGTCTCCACAGCCGTGGGGTGGCCAATCTCGGCCGCCAGTCCGTAGACCGTGTCGGTCGGGAGCGCAACGACGCCGCCGCCGTCCAACGTGGCAATCGCCACCTCCACGTTGATGATCCGTACCATTAGCGCCGCGCCACCAGGAACCGGGGGTTCCCGAACATGTCGTCACGATCGCGGACTTCACCAAAACCCGCGTCGCGCGCCGAGTCCATCGCTGCTATTCGATGCATATCTCCATGTTCACATATCAGGAGACCATTTTCCACAAGCCACGGTGCCGCACCACCAACAATTTCTTCGATGTCCGAAAATCCCGAGACCCCCGATGCGTCAGGTGCGACGAGGGCGCCGATGGGCTCGTAGGCCAAGACGGGATCGAGCGTGGCGAACTGCTCGGCGCCGATGTAGGGCGGATTGGCGACGATGAGGTCGATGCGACCTCGCAAGGAGAGGTCGAGGCCATCGAACCACGAAGAGTGCACGAAGGAGACGGCAGTCAGTTCGTGTTTCTGGGCGTTGCGTTTCGCGACCACCAACGCGTCGGATGACTCGTCGACGCAAATGACCGATGCGCCGACACCGCGCACGTTCAGCTCGTGCAACAGGGCCAATCCGATCGCGCCCGAGCCGCATCCGAGGTCGAGGATCACCGGCGCCGTGGTGGCGGAGGCAGCGAGTTCGGCCAGGGCGACACCGACCAGTTCCTCCGACTCGGGCCGCGGAATGAGTACTCGCGGGTCGACATCGAGATCGAGGGAGCGAAAGGGCCAGTGACCAAAGATGTACTGCAGGGGCTCACCATTCAGTCGCCGTTGGGCTGCTTGTCGCAGCGCCGTGATCGCCTCGCGATCGCCGTCGGGCATGTACTCCTCCACCAACCACCGCGCTTCGCGCCGGTTGAGTCCCGCTCCAATGAGTTCGGTCACGAGGTAGCTATTAACGGCCGTCACTCTCGCCCAACTGACGTGCTCGTTTCCCCGAGAGGAGTGCATCGACGTAGGGATCGAGGTAACCGGCGAGTACCGAATCCAGGGTGTACGTCGTCAAGTTGATTCGGTGATCGGTCACGCGATTCTCCTTGAAGTTGTACGTGCGGATCTTCTCGCTGCGGCCGCCGCTACCTAACTGCGAACGCTTGAGGTCGCCCTGTTCGGTCGCCTGGGCGTCCTGGGCGGCCTTCAGCAGTCTCGAGCGCAAGACGATCAACGCCTTCGCGCGATTCTGAATCTGACTCTTCTCGTCTTGCATTGAGACCACGATGCCCGATGGCAAGTGGGTGATGCGTACGGCCGAGTCGGTCGTGTTGACACTCTGGCCGCCGGGACCCGACGATCGGTAGACGTCGATCTTCAGGTCGCTCTGATTGATGTCGACGTCGACCTCTTCGGCTTCGGGCAGTACCGACACCGTGGCCGACGACGTGTGCACGCGACCCTTTGCCTCCGTGACCGGTACCCGCTGGACGCGGTGCACTCCGGCCTCGTGCTCGAGGCGCGCCCAGGCGTCGTCGCCCTTAATGAGGTAGATCGCTTCGTCGAGGCCGCCCTGCTCCGATTCACGTTCTTCAATGACCTCCAGTTTCCACCCCCGAAGTGACACGTAGCGCCGGTACATCTGGGCGAGGTCGGACGCGAACAGGTTGGCCTCCTCACCACCTTCGGCGCCTCGAATCTCCAAGATCACTGCGCGTCCCTCGTTGGGATCACGCGGCAGGAGCAGTGTTTCGAGCGTCATCTCGAGATCAGGAATCCGCGCCTCGGCGTTGTTCATCTCCTCGCGCCAGAGTTCGCGGTCGTCGCCGCTCGAATCGTTGAACATCTCCTTGGCCGTGGCGAGATCGGCGTGCGCCGATTTCAGTTCGTTCCACGCGTTGTTAATCTCAGCCAACTCCTTGTGGCGACGTGAAAGGTCGCGCAGTCGGTTAAGGTCACTCGCGACGTCGGGCTCGGAGAGAGCCGCCTCGACGGTGTGAAGTTCGTCCTGAAGGGCGTTCAGGGTCTGGTCGATGGACCGCACGAAACGTGAGCGGCGACCGAGGCTCTAGGCCTTGGGAGCGCGCGCCTTGTTGGTCTTTTGTGCGTAACGGCGCTGGAAGCGCTCGACGCGGCCACCAGTGTCAACCAGCTTCTGCTTGCCAGTGAAGAACGGGTGGCACTCGTTGCAAAGCTCCACGGTCATGGCTGACTTGGTCGATTGGGTCGTGAAGGTGTTGCCACACGAGCATTTAACGGTCGCTTCGCCGTAGTTGGGGTGAATATCAGGCTTCATGAGTGCTCCTAGTTGCGAGTAGCAAGTTTAGCGGATTTTTAGCTGGTTGAAGCGGGTCCGCGGCCGATCTCGGCGAGAAACTCGTCGTTAGAGACCGTGGACTTCAGTTTGTCGATCAAGAGCTCGAGTCCGGCCGCCTCACGGCCCTCGGAGGCGAGGCCGTTCAGCACTCGACGGAGCTTCCAAACCTGGGGCAGTGCCTCGCGGCTGAAGAGCAGCTCCTCGTGGCGCGTGGACGATGCGTTGACGTCGATCGCCGGGTAGATGCGTCGCTCGGCCAGACGTCGGTCGAGACGCAACTCCATGTTGCCCGTTCCCTTGAACTCCTCGAAGATGACTTCATCCATTTTGGAGCCGGTCTCGACGAGAGCCGAGGCGATGATCGTGAGTGAGCCGCCCTCTTCGATGTTTCGAGCTGCGCCGAAGAACTTCTTGGGAGGGTACAGGGCTCCGGAGTCGACACCACCGGACATGATTCGTCCCGTGGCCGGCGCGGCCAGGTTGTAGGCGCGGGCCAGTCGGGTAATGCCGTCCAGGATGATCACGACGTCACGGCCCTGCTCGACGAGGCGCTTCGCGCGTTCGATGCACAGTTCAGCGACGTGGGTGTGCTCTTCGGCCGGACGGTCGAAGGTGGAGGCGATGACTTCGCCCTTCACGGTGCGGCGGATGTCGGTCACCTCTTCGGGACGCTCGTCAACGAGCAGCACCATGAGGTGGACTTCGGGGTTGTTCGACTCGATCGACTGAGCAATTTGCTTCATGATCGTCGTCTTACCGGCCTTGGGTGGCGAGACAATGAGTCCTCGCTGTCCCTTGCCGATCGGTGAGAGAAGGTCAACGATGCGGGGCGTGAGGTCGGTCTTTCCCTCGTTGAGCTCGAGGTTCAACTTCTCGTCGGGGAAGAGCGGCGTGAGGTCCTCGAAACGCGGGCGTAGTCGCGCGACCTCGGGGTCGAGGCCCGCGACGCTGTCAACGCGCAGCAACGCCGGGTACTTCTCGTTGGAGGCCGCTGGACGGAATCCACCAACGATGGTGTCGCCCTTACGCAAGTGGTACCGACGGACTTGGTTGATTGAGACGTAGACGTCGTTGGGCGACGGGTGGTAGCTCTTCGTGCGCAAGAAGCCGTAGCCGTCGTCGCGCAGGTCGAGGAGACCTTCGATCTCGATCAACTCGCCGGTGTAGGGCTGGTCAGCGTTGGGCATCGACTCGCCCCCAAAACGCTCGCGGCCGTTGCGGTTGCGACGGTTGCGACGGTTTCGTCCGTTGGCGTCATTGGAGAATTCGCGGGGCTGACGGTCCTGGCGCGGCTGCGAGTTGTTCTGTCGCGGTGCCTGCTGTGCGCGCTCGCTGCCGTTGTTGGACGGCGCCGGTGCCGACTCGCTGGTCGACGTTTCCGGCTGCGCGGCGGCGGTTACCGGTTCGCTGCGATCGACGGCCGCATCGGCGACGAACTCGCCGACAAGATCGTCGAAGTCGTCGGACGGCGTGGCGACGGTGCGACGGGAGCGAACCGCTCGACTCGTCGTTTCGGGTGACGCACTCGCAGATGGTGCGGGGTCACCCATGATTGCTTCGATAAGTGAGGCCTTGGATGCTCGCGCCGGAATGTCGACGCCCTTCACCTTGGCGATGGTTTGGAGGTCTTCACGAGTCTTCGACTCGAGATCTGACCGGTCTGGGGAGGGCCTTACAGCCATTGTGGTTCCTTTCTCACCGCTCGCCAAAAAAGCATGAACGGAGAAGAAAATCAAGAATTGCCATCTGGGAAGAGTTCCTCACTCCGGGAAAAGGCCGGACGCGGATGACAAAGCCATTGTAGCGGAGTCTGAGGTCAATGCAAACAATTGATCCAAATCTTGGATTTCTCCGCTTCGAACGACGCTCCATGTCCTCTGGTGCTGCCACCACTCGATTTCGTAGGCTGACCTCCTTCAACGGGTCCACGAAATAGGCGAGATTGTCAAGGATCGAGCGTGAGAAGGGGCTTACAGCCGGTGGTTGACACGACGCGGGAATCAACACGACGATGAAGTCAAAGGCAACGCGCGTGGGGTGGTTTTGGTTTCGGGCGAACTTTGCGCGTCGCTGGACAAACTATTTGACGATCGTCGTGCTGGTTGGAACCATCGGAGGTTTGGCACTCGGTTCGTTGGCCGCAGCGCGACGGACGCAGTCGTCGTACGACACGTTTCTAGCCAGTACGAACCCCTCGGATCTCGCGATGACTGTGTACGCTCCCAATATTGCGCCGAAACTGGCTGCCCTTCCGCACGTGCGTCACGTGGGTGTGTCGTCGTATTCAGTGAACGCGTTTCCGGCGGGCAAGCACGGCCTGCCGGCCTTTCCCAGGGCGTTGCTCAACGGAAACGTCACGAGCTCGGTCAGTCTCGTCGACGAATACTTCAGCGAAGATCGAGTCGCACTCGTGGCCGGACGCACGGCCAATCCAAAAAAGGCCAACCAATTCATGGCTGATGCGCTTGCGGCCCGGGCCATGGGTTGGCACGTCGGCCAATACGTCCACATGTACTTCTATACGGATGCCCAATCTTCACAACCGAACTTCGGCATCAAGTACATAAAACCGGAAATCAATATTCGGATGCACCTCGTGGGAACGATAGTTCTGAATGATGACGTACTGCTCGACCAGGTTGACCGGCGACCGGAATTGATGATCTTCACGCCGGCGATAACGAGGCGACTCTTCAATGGCGGACCTGAGTACAACCAGTACGTCCTGCAACTGGACCACGGCGTTCGAGATATTTCTGTTGTCGAACGAGAGATCATCGCCGCACTTCCACCGGGCACCACTTATGACTTCCACATCAACTCCTCGGTCGCCGCCGAAGTCGATCGATCGTTGGAACCTGAATCAATCTCACTGGGCGTATTCGGACTCATCGCGGGACTCGCCACTTTGATTATCGCAGGAGGTTTAGTCGCACGTGGTTTGCAACGTGAGAGTGAGGACACCGCGGTACTACGCGCACTCGGCGGTAGTCCTGCCATGTCCGTCGTCGCGAGCGCGTTCGGGCCACTTGGTGCGATTGTCGTCGGGTCGGTCCTCGCCGTCGTCGTTGCCGTCGGCCTCTCGCCACTTTCCCCGATAGGACCGGTGCGGACCGTTTACCCCGACCGTGGATTTTCCTTCGACGGTGCGGTACTTGGTGTTGGATTCCTCGTAGTGCTCGTGTTGCTCGCGGTCATCACGTTCGGTCTCCTTGTTCGACGATCCCGTCGTGGCGCAAATCGCGCGCAACGACTCACCGCACCCTTGGGATCTCGCGCCGGTCGACTCGCTACCGACGCTGGAATGCCAGTGACCGCCGTCGTTGGCATTCGCTTCGCACTCGAACCCTCAGGTGACCGGGACGGCGCCCCGGTTCGCTCGGCCCTGGTCGGCGCAGTGCTCGCCGTAATGATTGTCGTGACGACGCTGACATTCGGAAGCAGCCTCACCACCCTGGTATCACACCCAACGCTCTACGGTTGGAATTGGAACTACGCGATTACATCGAACGGCAATGGTGTGCCCCCGCAGGCCGCACGGCTACTCGGCAGAGATCCCTACGTGGAGGCCTACTCCGGAGACAATTTCGCCAACGCGCAAATTAATGGGATCACCGTCCCCATCATTCTGACCACATATCGAGCGGCGGTCACGGCGCCGATACTCTCGGGCCACGAGGTCACGGGCGCACACCAAATTGTGCTCGGCGCCGAAACGATGCAAGATCTTCATAAACGTCTCGGCGAGACAGTGACCGTGACCTACGGCACGAAAGCCGACTATCCCGTGTATGTCCCGCCCACGAAAGTGACGATTGTCGGTACCGCAACGCTCCCAGCGATCGGAGGAACGTTGACGCTGCACACTTCCATGGGTGTTGGAGCGATAATTCCGTACAGCATTGAGCCGGCGGCGTTCATGAAGTACCTTCACAACAAGGACGAGACTCTCGATGGTCACTCCATTGAATTCGTGAGATTGCGTCCGGGCGCGCCACCGTCGCTCGCCGTCGCCTCACTGCGCACGATCGCGCGGATCGGCCAACACGAAATTGATCAGACTCCCCAAGGTGGGGGCAGCAACGTCAACGTTCAGTCGGTGCTCTTTCCGGCGGAAATCGAGAACTACCGATCGATTGGAGTGATTCCCGACTTACTGGCGCTCGCCCTCGCACTCGGAGCGGTCGTCGCACTGGGCCTTACGTTGGTCGCCTCGGTCCATCGGCGTCGCCGGGACCTTGCACTGCTCCGCACCCTCGGTTTCACTAGCCGTCAGTTGCTTGCCGCCGTGGCGTGGCAGGCCTCCGTCGCCGGCGCGATTGGTGCCATCTTCGGTATCCCGCTCGGCATCGTGGCCGGTCGGTGGCTTTGGACGCTTTTTGCGAACAACATTTATGCGGTTCCCCATCCAACGGTGCCGACCATCTCGCTGCTTATCGTGACGATCAGCGCACTGGTGCTCGCCAATGTCGTCGCCGCATTGCCGGGACGCACCGCCGCTCGCACGTCCGCCGCTCAAGTGATGCGCGGCGAATAGTTGAAGTGGGCGCTGTCGCCGAAGCGCGACGGGACCTTGAACGGGTCCACAGCGGCGAAATCAACTCGCTGCCCAAGTCAGCGACACTCGCGCCCGGAATTGCGTCGCTACTTGACAGCCACCTTCGACGTCGCGGTTGCCGCCTGATTGAACGTGTCGCCGGCGTACTTGGCCGTTACCGACAGTGCGCCCTTCGCGAATCGCTTCGACGACGAACACTTCGCGCTGCCGTTCGTAATCGTCGCCGTGCAGAGGCTCCCCTTGTTCGACGAGAAGACGACGGTTCCCGTCGCCGTACCCAGTCCGGTCGCCGACAGTTTCAGTCCAGTTTCGGTCACCTTGCGCTTGATCGTCTTCGTGGTCTGCGCGACGGAAATGTGAATCCTCTCCGTTGCCTTGGTGAACGTCTCACTCACCGCGAACGCCTGCGTGTTGCCCGTTGCGTCGGTGTAAAACCCTCCGACACTGCAACTGCCGTAGGTGGAGCACGAAGTGGTCACGCCCGTCGAACCGCCGCCGGCGTTCAACGTTGCGATGCCAGGAACCTCCGTGGCGCTCCCCCACGTGCCACCGACTTCGTCCACGTAGAAGGCCTGCGCGCTCGTGGCGGTGTCGGCGTAGAAGCCCACGGCGTCGCAGTCACCCGGCGCGGTGCACGAGACGTCGTTCAGACTGGCCACGCCACCGAGATTAAGGGTGGCCGTACCGGGAACCTCTTGTATGGTGCCCCACGTACCACCTTGATCGTCAACAACGAAGGCCTGCACGTTCGTGGCCGCATCGGTGTAGCTGCCGACTGCGCTGCACGATCCCGATGCCTTACACGAAACGGCGAAGATGGCCGATGCGCCGCCAGCGTTCAACGTCGCGATGCCCGGCAGTTCGCCGGCAGTTCCCCACACGCCGTTAACTTCATTCACGTCAAATGCTTGCTTATGCGCGGACGCGTCGGTGTAGTACCCACCGGCGGCGCAGTTGCCCGCCGACGAGCACGAGATGGAGTTGTACTCCATGTCGCCGCCGGCGTTGAGCGTCGCGTCACCGGGGGTCTCGATCGCCGTCCCCCATGTTCCATTCTGCTCATCAACGACGTACGACTGGAAGTGTGCCGAGCTGTCGGTGTAATTACCCGTGGCACTGCAGTTGCCAGCCGACGCGCACGACAGAAACAACAGCGCCGACGCCGTGCCCACGTTCAGTGACGACGTGCCGGGTACTTCAGCGGCCGTATTCCACGAGCCACTTACTTCATTGGCCGCAAAAGACTCCAGGTGCGCCGAGGCGTCGGCGTAAAATCCACCGACGCTGCAGTTACCGGCCGATGCGCACGACACCGACAATGTTGTGGCCCCTCCGGCAACGTTCAGAAACCCGGTGCCGGGCTGTTCAAGCGCACTGCCCCACGTTCCAGATTTTTCGTCGGCGACGAAGGCCTGAAGGTGGCCAGACTGATCGGTGTAGTCGCCAACGGCGGTGCAGTTGCCCGACGAAGGACACGAGATCGAATTGAAGTCGGCCTGAGTTCCCGCGTTCAACAAAGCGGTGCCGGGCATTTCAACGGCGCTGTTCCACGTTCCGTTCACTTGATCGGCAACCCAAACCTGTTGGTGGCCGGCAGCATCCATGTAAATGCCGCCCGCTCCGCAATTGCCGGGTGACGCGCAGGACAGTGCGTTCACCTGTGCGGTGCCGCCGGCGTTCAACGTCGACACGCCGGGAACCTCACTCGCGACGCCCATTGCGCCTCCCGCCATGCGTGAATGAAGCGTTGCGACAGTGTGCGCGGTCGTCACGACCGACGCACCGGCCGGTGAGAAACTGCCCACCAAAACGGTGGACATCGATACAAACAGAATGAGTGTCGTGATTCGTCGCATCATGGTGGGTTCTCCGCGTTCGTTCTTCTGGGTGGCTCTGCGCGACTATAGGAGAGTTTGAACACGACATCGAGTCGCGAGCACGAACGCTCGTCATTACAGGGCGCTTTGAGAGAAACTCACACTTCTGAAAACGTCAACGCAACGGACATTCGGCGAATTGGTCACCCGATGAGAACTATTCACAGTGAGGACGACGCGGGACGAACGGTCTAGGAGAGATTGGCGAGGAGGGCCTTGAGGGTCGCGTCGACGACGGTGGGCGCTTCGCTCGTCTCGACGGCGGTGTCGGGATCTTTCAGCCCATTACCCGTGAGCACGCACACGACCGTCGAGTCCTTGGGCACGCCGTATTTGAGAATTCCCGCGATCGACGCGGCCGACGCTGGCTCGCAGAATATCGACTCGTGCCGCGCGACGAATCGGTAGGCGTCGAGAATCTCGTCGTCAGTGACGGAGCGAATGTCGCCGAGCGATTCGTGAATGACCTCGAGGGCCGGGATCCAACTCGCCGGATTGCCAATGCGTATGGCGGTCGCAATGGTTTCGGGATTCGTCACGGGGTGACCGAGCACGATCGGCGCCGCGCCGGCGGCCTGGAAACCCCACATCTTCGGCAGGGTCTTGCAACGTTCGGCGAAATGATATTGGGTAAAACCTCGCCAGTAGGCGGTGATGTTGCCGGCGTTACCAACAGGTATCGAGAGAATGTCGGGGGCCTTTCCGAGGACGTCGACGATCTCAAAGGCGCCGGTCTTTTGTCCTTCGATGCGATCGGGGTTGATTGAGTTGACGATGGTGATGGGCAAGTGTTGCGTTAATTCGCGAGCGAGGTTGAGGGCCTGATCGAAGTTGCCGCGGATCTGCAACACCTTGGCGCCGTAGACAATCGCTTGCGCCAATTTGCCCAGCGATATCTTGCCTTCGGGCACGAGGACAATGCAGTCCATGCCCGCCTTGCCGGCGTAGGCGGCGGCCGAGGCCGACGTATTGCCGGTCGATCCACAAATGACGGTTTGAGCCCCGCGAGACTTCGCCTTCGTGATCGCCATTGTCATGCCACGGTCCTTGAAGGAGCCCGAGGGATTGAGCCCCTCGTACTTCAACCAGATGTCCGCGCCCAGTCGCTCGGACAACCGCTCGGCGTGCAACAACGGCGTGTTGCCTTCCTGCAACGTGACGATGTCGTCGACGCCGTCGAGGTCGAACCACTGCGCGTACTCGACCAACAGGCCGTTCCAGGGGTTCACGCTCGACCTCCGTCGATCACTCTCATACAGGCTCCGATGCGGTCCACCGACGGGTGTTTCGCGAGTGCTTTCACGGTGGCGTTCGCTCGGTCGGCGATCGCCATGTGCGTGAGGAACGCGAGACGGGCCTCGTCGCCGAATCCCGACTGCTCCATTGACTGAATTG
>DATCFS010000224.1:0-3383 GCA_036509375.1 Acidimicrobiales bacterium | reverse complement strand
CGGACGAATCGCCCACAATGCCAAGGTCGACGGCCTCGAATCCCGAGGCGTGCAGTGAGGCGAGGAGTGAGGGACGGTTGGCGTCGCGAATCATGCCGAGTGCCAACGTGCCAGTGGCGTCGGAGAGTTCGTTGCCCGTCGACAACACGCCAACGAGTGGACGGGCGTGGGCCTTTACGCTCGAGTAGCCCTGACTCGCGAGCACACCGAGCAGGGCGGGACCAAGTTCGTCGCCCGGCGACACCAACAACGTGCCGACGGCCACGTCGTCGCCCACCCGGCGCACCGCCTCACCGACCTTGACTTCGCGTTCGATGACGACCGTCGTGCCGTCGGGGTCGAGCACGGTCGCCTCACGCAGACAGACGCTGTCAGCCCCCGCGGGCACCGGAGCGCCCGTCATGATGCGCGCGGCCTCGCCTTCGCCCAGCGGCGAGGAAGGGACGTCACCGGCGAAGATCGTGCTGGCGATGCGTAAGCGGCGAGAACCACCCCGCGTGTCGATGGCGCGCAGCGCGAAACCGTCCATGGAGGAGTTTTCAAATCGAGGCGACGGCTCTCGGGCGGTGACCTCTTCGGCCGCGACGCAGCCCTGCGCGGCGGCGAGTTCGAGGTTCAGTGGGGCGAGGGGTTCTATTCCTTGTAAGACGAAGCGCCGCGCATCGTCGAAGGAGATCATGGACGCGGAATGTCGAGGAGCGGCGACGTCTCCTCGCTCCACGCCGAGCCGCCCTCCCAAAACTCGCGCTTCCACATGGGCACCGTCTCCTTCAGCGTGTCGATAGAAAAGCGCGCGGCGTCGAAGGCGTCGCTGCGATGGGGCGACGACACCGCGACGATGACGGTAGTCTCCGAGAGTTCGACCCGACCGATCCGATGGTGGATTGCGACCGCTTCGAGGGAGGGCCACCTCTCGCGCGCCACGGCGACGATCTCGTTGATTCTCTGTTCCGCAAGTTTCGCGCTCGTCTCGTACTCGAGGGCTACCACGTCGTCGTGAGCGCGTGAGTGGTCGCGCACGACGCCGCTAAAGGTGACGACCGCGCCGCAGTTGGGTCGCACGGCCCAGGCGGTAAGTTCGTCGATCGATAGGGGTGTCTCGGTCACCGCCACCCAGGTAGATGCTGATGTCGGGCGCATTGACGTCATCCTATGGGCGCGTCCAACGTGGCTTCGGAGTGCTACCAATCGAGGCAACGACGCACGCGTTCGTCACCGATCGCCTCCCGAGCCGCGACGGGCCGTTCCCCGTAACGCATCCACGTGCCAGAAGACGATCTTGCCGGGTAGGCGCGTCAAAATCGGACCAATGTTACTGTAAATGCATTATCGAGGGAGGAGGTTCTATGCGTCAAACTATGAGGATGTCCGCCGCGGTGCTCGTAGCGCTCGGCGTGCTCGCGGCTCCGACGACCGACGCGGGAGCGAGTCCATCAACGAGGGCCAAGGCGTCGGGAACGCTCGACGTTCTCTACGCCGGATCATTGCTCGACCTCATGGAACAGCGAGTCGATCCCGCGTTCCACAAGGCGACGGGCTACACGGTGAGTGGGTACTCCGCTGGTTCGACGGCGCTCGCTTCGGAGATCGCCGGGGGCACGCAGGTGGGCGACGTGTTTATTAGTGCGTCGCCGGCGGTGAACGCGAGCCTCGAAGGGACTGCCAATGGCGACTGGGTGTCGTCGTACCAGGAGTTTGGATACTCGCCGCTGGTACTCGGGTACAACCCAAAGTCGAAGTTCGCCAAGGACCTCGAAACCAAGCCGTGGTACGAAGTGGTGGACCGTGCGGGGTTCTTGCTCGGCCGCACCGACCCCGCGACCGACCCCAAGGGCGTACTCGCAGTGGATGCGTTGACGGGTGTTGCGCTCAGTTACGACCAACCCAATCTCGCACCCTTGGCGACATCGAAGTCGAACCTCTTCGAAGAGACGGCGCTCATCGGTGACCTGCAGGCGGGACAACTCGACGCGGGCTTCTTCTACGCGGTGGAAGCCGCCGCGGCGCACCTCAGGACCGTGCCGCTCGTGGGTACGCACCTGTCGGGCCAGTACACCGTCGCCATCATCAACCGTGCGCCTCACGAAGCCGCGGCGAGGTCCTTCGTCAAATTCTTACTCAGCGTCGCGGGTCAGAAGATCTTGAGGCGCAACGGCGTGACGCCAATCGTGCCGGCCCTGAATTTCCGGGCGACCGCGCTCTCGACCGTGACCACCACCACGCCATGACCGCAACGGGGACTTTCAAGAGTCCCCTCACGTGGTTGGGTGGCGTGCTCGTTCTCTACCTGGGTTATCCACTCGCGGGGTTCATGGTCCGACTCGTCACGTCACCCCGACGCGGTTTTCACGCGCCGGGGCTCTTTCCGGCGCTGTGGGTTTCGTTCGCCGGAGCCACCATGGCACTCGCGCTGGTGACGGTCTGCGGCGTGCCGCTCGCCTACGTGCTCGCTCGCTCGAACGGGCGACTGGCTGCGGTGGTGGGCGTACTCGTCCAGATTCCCTTGGCCCTTCCGCCACTCATGAGCGGCGTCGTCTTGGTCTATCTCATTGGTCCCTATACCTTTCTCGGTCGCCACCTCGGCCAGCACCTCACTGACTCAATGGTGGGCGTGGTGATTGCAATGTCGTTCGTCTCCTCACCGTTCTTGATTGTGGCCGCGCGCGCCGCGTTCAGCGGCGTCGATCAGGGGATGTTGGACGTCGCTCGAACGCTCGGCTATTCGGACTCGGCGCGCTTCTTGCGCGTGGCCGTACCGAGCGCTGGTCACGGTATTCGCGCGGGCATGCTGCTCACGTGGTTGCGGGCCTTTGGCGAGTACGGCGCCGTCGTCGTTCTCGCCTACAACCCCGCGTCGTTGCCGATCTACACCTACAACCAGTTCAGCGGTCGCGGGATACCCACGACCTTGGCGCCGACGGCCCTCGCGCTCGCCGTCGCCGTGGTGTTGGTGGCGGTGAGCCGGGTGCGCGTCCGGGCACCCTCCTCACGCCCGGCGATCGTGGCACGTCCGAAAGGACCCGCGTCCGTTCGCACGCAGCCCGTGCGCTTTAACCTTGATCATCGACTCGGCGCGTTCCACCTCCGGGTGGCACACGAATCGCGCGTCAATCATCTCGCCGTGCTTGGCCCCTCGGGTTCGGGCAAGTCCGCGCTGCTGCGATGCCTGGCCGGTCTCTACGGTGCAAGCCCGGGGCCGGTGTGGTACGGCGACCAACTCGTCAACGACGTGCCGGTCGAGCGACGCCGTGTTGGCTACGTTGCGCAGGGCTTCTCGCTCTTCCCGCACCTCAACGTGTGGCGGCACTTGACCTTCGCCCGTGAGTCCACTCCCGAGCTCGCCTCCTACTGGCTCGAACATCTTCGCCTGGAGGGGCTCGAGG
>DATCFS010000223.1:0-13748 GCA_036509375.1 Acidimicrobiales bacterium | reverse complement strand
CACGTGCCGCCGCTGCCGGGCACGCCGCTCTACGACCAAACAGCCGGCGTGGAAGGACTTATTGACCAGGTGAAACGTGACGTCGAACTGCTCCTCGCCGGCGGCTTTGACGCACTCTTGTTCTGTAATGAGGGTGACCGTCCGTATCAATTGCACGCCGGCCTTGAGGCCTCGGCAGTGATGACGCGCGTGGTGACTGAATGTAAGCCGACCGACCGGCCCTTCGGCGTGGATTTCCTCTGGGACGCGCAGTGCGCGCTCGCCATTGGCGTCGCGAGCGGCGCGTCGTTCATGCGCGAAGTCGTCACCGGATCGTGGGAGTCCGACATGGGCGCCTGGAACCCCGACGCGGCGCAACTGCTGCGCAATCGGCGGAACTTCGGTCGTGACGACCTCGCCGTGTTCGCCAACATAACGCCAGAGTTCGCCTCGAGCACGGGAAGTCGAACCCCGGCGCAGTTAGCGACGTCGACCGTGGTGTCGAGTCTGGCCGACGTGATTCTGGTGTCGGGACCCATGGCCGGTTCCGAGCCGGACGTGAAGACCGTCGCCAACGTGCGTGAGGCCCTCGATAAGTCCATACCGGTCCTTCTCAACACCGGTGCGAGAGCTGACACCATCAAGGAGTTCTTCCACTACGCCGATGGTTGCATTGTCGGGAGTTCACTGAAGCGCGACGGTTACACGTGGAACGAGGTCGATCCCGAGCGCGTGAAGCGATTCGTGGACGCGGCGCGTAGTGCCTGACGAAACGCGCGTACTCCTCGGGATTGATATTGGATCGTCGGGAGTAAAGGCCGTCCTGCTCGACCCCGATCGCGGGGTCGTCGCGTCGTCCTCGTACGACGTCGCGCTCTACAGCGATTATCCCGGATGGGCCGAGGCCGAGCACGGACAGTGGTGGGACGCCGTGTGCGCGCTCGTTCCTCTGCTGTTGAACCAGATCAACGCCACCAATGCCAACATTGCGGCCGTCGGCGTCAGCGGCATGGTGCCGGCAATACTCGTGCTCGACGACGATGGCCGACCGCTTCGGCGGGCCATCATGCAGAACGACGCGCGAGCGACCGACGAGATCAGGGAAGTGCAGGCTGCCCTCGGCGACTTCGACCTTCTCTCCCTGACCGGTTCGGTCCTCAACCAGCAGTCGATTGCACCGACGGCTCTCTGGCTCTCCCGACATGAACCGAATGTGTGGGCGGCCACGAAGTCAATTCAGGGTTCCTACGACTGGATGGCTCGGGCACTCGGGGCCGACGCAGTTGTCGAGCACAACTGGGCTCTCGAAAGTGGCCTCTACGGCTTTGACGGACGCGAGCTCGCTGAAGTGCAGGCGGCAGCCCGAATTACGTGGCCCACGCTGCTCAACGTCGCGACGCCCGGCACCGTCATTGGTGGCGTCAGTGCGGGCGCCGCGCAGGAAACGGGGCTACTCGCCGGCACACCCATCGTGGTGGGGGGTGCCGACCACGTGCTCTCGGCCTACGGCGCCGGCCTGGTCGACCGGGGTGACTGTCTGGTGAAGCTGGGCGGTTCGGGCGACCTCTTGGCGGTGAGTGACGACATCTTCCTCGACGCCCGTCTCTACTTGGATAGTCACCCCATTCCCGGAAAGTGGTTACCGAACGGCTGCATGGCGACCAGCGGATCGCTCCTTCGTTGGGAACAGGCACTCTTCGACCACGTGCCGCTCGTTGAACTCGATGCCGCCGCCGAGCTCAGTGCGCCCGGTGCGCTGCTGACGTTGCCGTTCTTTCTTGGTGAGAAGTCACCCTTGCACGACCCGGACCTTCGTGGGGTCATGCTCGGCATGCACTTGGGCACGACGAGGGGTGACATCCACCGGTCAATCCTCGAAGGCATTGCGTACGGCTTCAAGTCGAACTTCGACGTCTTCGCGCAAGGTGGACTCGAACTGGCCAGTCCCCGCGTCACGAACGGGGGATCGAAGTCTCGGCTGTGGCGTCAAATCCTCGCCGACGTCTTGGAACTCGAGCTCGTCTCCCTGGTCAATCACCCCGGCGCGTCATTCGGTGCCGCAGTGATCGCCGGCGTGGGCGTGGGCGTCATTGGCGACTGGTCGTACGTCGCCGGTTTCCTCGAAAAGGGCGAAACGATTTCGCCGACGTCGTCGAACGTCGAAATTTACGGTGAGCGCTATCGGCAATACCACGAGCTCTACGAGAAGACCAAGCCGCTGTCCCATTCACTTGCAAGGAGTCCACAATGACGAGACCAATCGCGTGCGTGACCGGAGGAGGTTCCGGAATCGGTGCGGCCATTGCCACCACGCTCGGCGAGCGCGGCTACCACGTCGTCGTGACCGATGTCGATCTGGCGAGCGCCGAGGCGTCGGCGACGAATATTGAAAGTGCGCAAGCACTTCGCCTCGACGTGACCGACCCGGCCGGCTGCGATGCCACGGTGAATACCGTCGTCGCCCAACACGGTCGCCTCGACGTGTGGGTCTCCAACGCCGGTATCTCCAAGATGCAACGATTCGTCGACATTTCACCCACTGACCTCGCTCGCAACTTCGAGGTCAACACGTACGGCGTCTTCTACTGCGGTCAGGCGGCGGCGAGGGCGATGATCACGCTCGCCACACCGGGGCGGATAATTAACACCGCCTCCATGGCGGCGAAGCAAGGTCGCGTGCCGTACCTCGCGGACTACGTGGCGAGCAAGTTCGCCGTGCTCGGTCTCACCCAGGCGATGGCATTCGAACTTGCCCCCTACGGCATTCGTGTCAACTGCGTATGCCCGGGCTTCGTTGCGACGCCGATGCAGAGCCGCGAACTGGCTTGGGAGGCCGAACTTCGCGGCATCGAACCCGACGCCGTGCGCGAACTGTGGATCAACGACACGCCACTGGCCCGCCTGGAGACACCCGAGGACGTGGCGAGGGTGGTGGCCTTTCTCGCGAGCGAGGACGCTGCCTTCATTACCGGCGAAGCGATTTCGGTCAACGGTGGCGCCTACATGGACTAATCGGGCCAGCGAGGTCGAGTTCGTCGATCAACTCGCGGCGCAGCGCGAGTACCGTGAGTACCGGATAACGCGAGAGGGATGGGGAATGAATGAGCAACGACTCGGCGATTGATATTCGCGGCGTTGCAAAGTCGTTCGCGGGCACGACCGTGCTGCACGACATCAACCTCGAGATTCGCGACGGTGAGTTCTTCACGATGCTCGGTCCGTCCGGATCGGGCAAGACGACACTGTTGCGAATGGTCGCCGGCTTCGAAACCCCCGATGTTGGCACAATCAAACTGCACGGTGACGACGTCACGCAGCGCCCCGCGCACGTTCGGCCGGTCAACACGGTCTTTCAGGACTACGCGCTCTTTCCCCACATGGACGTCGTCACCAACGTCGAATACGGTCTGCGCGTCGCCGGGGTCAAGAAAGAGGATCGCCGTCGGCGAGCCAGTGACGCACTCGCGATGGTTCAACTCGAAGGTTTCGCGGAGCGTCGTCCGGCGCAGTTGTCAGGTGGGCAGCGTCAACGGGTGGCACTCGCCAGAGCAATCGTAAATGAGCCGAGCGTGCTCCTTCTCGACGAACCGCTCGGCGCGCTCGATTTGAAACTGCGCCAGGAAATGCAGACCGAGTTGAAGGCCATTCAACGAAGGATTGGCATCACGTTCTTGTACGTGACGCACGACCAGGAAGAGGCCATGGCGATGAGCGACCGCATCGCGATCATGAACAGGGGCGTTATCGAACAGGTCGGTTCGCCCAAAGAGATCTACGAACTGCCGGCCTCGGCTTTCGTGGCGAGCTTCATCGGCACCTCCAACGTGATTGTTCGCAGTGGCCGAACGCAATCACTGCGCCCGGAGCGGCTGCGGCTCCTTCCGGCCGCCTCGCCAGCTCCCGAGGGGACACTCGCCGAGTCGGGCTCGGTCGTTGACGTTGTGTACCTCGGTCCCGTAACGCGGGTCTACGTCCACTTAGCGAGTGGTGACGACCTCGTTGCCGTGCGGACGAACGACGCGCTCGCCGACGAGTCGCAGACGGTAAATGTCGGGGATTCGGTCGTCGTGGCGTGGCGACCCGAGGACGCCTTCGATCTAGAGAGCGAACTAGTCTGAGCCATCAGCGCAGTACACAAGGGGGAGAAATGAAGCAAAGTCTCATGGGCGGCTTTGGACGACGTACGGTGGTCGGCCTCATGGCTTTATCCATCGGCGTGTTGAGTGTGGCGGTCATTCCGTCGGGCGCCGGCGCGGCGGGTCTGAAGGCGCCAACGGCGGGGATCAAGCCGCTGCAGAAAATCGGGAAAGGTGAGGGGAAGCTCAACCTCATCGCGTGGGAAGGTTACGCCACCCCTCAGTGGGTCAAGCCCTTCGAAACTGCAACGGGATGCCAGGTGAACGCCAAGTACGCCGGCTCGTCGGGAGAGATGGTCTCGCTCATGGCCAATGGCGGAGGTCACCAGTACGACCTCGTGTCGGCGTCGGGTGACGCGGACCTGCGACTCATTTACGGCGGCGACGTGAAGCCGGTCAACATGAAGTTGATTTCGGACTGGCACCAGTTTCGACCGTTCCTGAAGGCGCCGAGCTTCAACACCATCAACGGCGTCCACTACGGTGTCAGCCTTCAATTCGGTCCCAACGTGCTGCTGTACTCAACCAAGACATTCAAGACCGCGCCAACGTCGTGGAGCATTCTGTACTCCAAGAAGTACTCCGGCGAGGTCACGGTACCGAACAACCCGATTCAAATTGCCGACGCCGCGCTCTACCTGGAATCGGCCAAGCCCTCACTCGGCATCACCGATCCCTACGAGTTGACGCAGGCGCAGTTCACCGCGACCATCAATCTGCTGAAGTCGCAGAAGCCGCTGATCGCCAAGTACTGGAATTTGGCGAGTGATGAGATCAACCTCTTTCAGAGCAAGACCGTCGTCGCCGGTGCCGCGTGGCCGTACCAGACCAACACGTTGCAGGCCAACAAGGCCGCAGTCGCCGACACCATTCCGAAGGAAGGCGCGACGGGATGGGCCGATACATGGATGCTCGCGACCAACGCCCCCGATCCCAACTGCGCCTACAAGTGGATGAACTGGGTCTCGACGCCGAAGGTGCAGGCCGAGCAGGCGATCAGCTTCGGTGAGACACCGGCCAACTCGTTGGCCTGTCCCATCATGAACCAGATGCAGGCCGGTTCCTGTGACGGCTACCACGCCAACCAACCCGACTCGTACTTCAAGTCGATCAAGTTCTGGAAGACGCCACTCTCAACGTGTGACAACGGAAAGAATGACTGTGTTCCCTATCAACAGTGGACGAATGCCTGGACGCAAATAACGGGATGACGACTTCGGTCGACACCAAAGCCAAGAGTGGAGGGCCCCGTGCCCTCCACTCTTCGGCATTGGCCCGATCACGGTGGCGTACGGCCTTTCTCTTGTCGCCGCCACTGCTGTGGTTCCTCGTTATCTACTTGAGTTCACTCGTCTTGATGCTCATCACGTCGTTTTGGAGCGTGAACGACTTCACGTCCCAAATCGACCATCAACTCACCGGATCCAACTTCTCCCAGATCTCCTCGGGTGCGTATCCGTCGATCATCCTTCGCACCGTCTTGCTCGCCGCTCTGGTGACAATCACCGACGCGGTGGTGGCCTTTCCGTTCGCGTACGTGATGGCGCGCGTCGCGACACAACGTTCGCAGCGTCTCTTGCTCGGCGCTGTGCTACTGCCTCTTTGGGCCAGCTATCTCGCCAAGGTCTACGCGTGGATCTCAATCCTCGAAAAGGGCGGAGCCCTCAACTGGACGTTCTCCAAGTTGGGTCTGCCCGATCCGAATCTCGGCTTTACCAACGGTGCCATGTGGATTGCGTTCTGTTACATATGGCTCCCGTACATGATTGTGCCGATTTACGGATCGCTCGAACGCATACCGAATTCACTCCTCGATGCGTCGGCCGACCTCGGCGGTTCGTCGTGGTCGACGTTTCGCCGAGTCATCCTGCCCTTGGCACTGCCCGGACTGTTGGCGGGATCGATTTTCACGTTTTCGCTCACGCTCGGCGACTACGTGACACCTCTCTTAATTGGCGGATCAAACTCGACCTTGATCGGCAACGCCATCTACGAGAATCTGCTCAACGGAGGGAATCTCCCGCTCGCCGCCGCGCTCTCGGTGGTGCCCATCGTCATCATGGTTGTGTATCTGACGATTGCTAAACGGCTCGGCGCATTCGAGGCGTTGTGAGACACTCCCGGCTCTCTCGAACCGCATTGTGGCTTTGGGTCGCTGCCGTGCTCTTCTTCTTGTTCGCACCAATACTTACGATCATCCTCTTCGGCTTTGACAAGTCGAACGTCGAAACGTGGCCGATACAGCACTGGACCTTGCACTGGTATTCGGTCGCGTGGAACGATCCTCAAGTTCGTTCGGCGTTCGCGCTCTCCATCAAGGCCGCCGTCGCGGCAACGCTGCTCTCACTGGTGCTCGGATCAATGGCGGCCTTCGGCGTGCACAAGGCACGCTTCTTCGGTCGCGACTCGATCTCACTCTTGCTCATTCTTCCGCTTGCGCTGCCCGGCATCATCACGGGTGTCGCCCTCAACTCCGCATTCCAGTGGGCCGGCATCACGTTGTCAATCTGGACCATCATCGTCGGCCACACGACGTTCTGCATCGTCGTGATCTATAACAACGTGATCGCGCGCCTTCGTCGAACCTCGAATACGTTGCTCGAAGCCTCCGCCGATCTCGGGGCGTCGAGCGTGCAGACGTTCCGACTCGTGACGTTGCCGACTATCGCGACCGCGCTCGTGTCGGGTGCGTTGTTGGCGTTCGCACTCAGTTTCGATGAAGTCATTGTCACGACGTTCACCGCCGGGGCGCAGAACACGCTGCCGATCTGGATATTCGGTGCGATCCGACTCGGTCAGCAGTTGCCGGAGGTCAACGTCGTCGTGACCATGGTGGTGATCTTGATGTTCATCCCAATTCTCGTCGCGGCCCGTCTCACCGGCAGTGACAACTTCGCACCGCGCGTCGCGGCCACGCGAAAGGCGACCACGGCGACGTAGGTACCGTACGGCGTTTAGTCGTCCGCACTTTCCTCAGAGGTGCTCGTCGCGTCGATGACGTGGTCGTTTCGCACTTCGCGTTGATTCTCTTCCACCTCGAGCATGAACGCCTTCGGCGCCTCCTCCAACATCATCAGTGACTCCGCGGCACCGGGGATTGCGCGGAGCAATTCGTCGAGCTTGCGTTGCGTGGCAACTTGTTCGCGGCCTTGCGTGTGTTGAATCGTGAAGACCATGAGCAGCGTCACCGAGGAAGCGGCGACATCGAAAGAAATGACCCACGAACTCGGAAAGCGGAGCACGGCGCCGAGTGCCAACATGACGACAAGGGCCGCAGTGAATGCCGCGACCACACTCGACATCGAGGTGTAGTGATCAATGTGATAAATGGCCTTGCTCAACAGAGGTAGTTGGGACGTCTTTCGCGAAATGACCTTGGCCGATGTGGCTGCCGCGGGGTTCTCGCTGAGGTGGTCGATGCCGGGAACGATGGGAGGCGTCGGATAGTCCGGTTTCGCCACGGTGCTCGGCGCGCCCGCCTCCGAGGCGTCGTTGGTTGCTCGCTTCGCTCGTCGTGCCATGGTCACTCCTCATCGGGTACTCGGGTAATGCGAAACAGTCTCCGTCGTACGGTGAACGTGCACGGATGAAATATAAGAATCCGTCAGGGGTACGCCCTCAGGCGTCGTGTCAACAGTAGAGATTTACCGCCGTTTCCTTGACTACCTATTCTATTTTTTGTCGCACTGACCGTGACCGCTGCGTTACGCAGAAACGCGGCAATTGGTTGTTCACACGATGTTCACAACAACTCATTGACAGAGCGACCGAAAGAGTTGCAATCTAAAACCGGTAGGTTGGGAGGGGAAGTCAGAGAGGCTGCCAGCTCATCAGAGACGCCAAAAGTGGATTCGACGACTTTGCGGTCAGTCATCCACGCGGTTTTGACGTCTCGAAAGTTTGACGGCGGATGAAGACTTTCCTAAAGAACCATGGTTGTTCCATCGGGACAGTTGAACGGATCTTGAGTGATGTTGAGCGAGAAAGGACACCAGTGCCGAAGAGCGACCGTGAACGCACGTCGAAACCAAGTGTCCGACCGACGAGTGGATTGACTGGGCTCGAGGTGTCGCAAGTCAACATGGAAGAAGAGATGCCCATGAGTGATCATCACCAGAGCACCTACGCCATGATCTCGACGTTCCCCCCGACGCAGTGCGGCATCGCTACGTTTGCGGCGGCACTCTCCGGCGGTCTTTATGAGTTGGGCGACGACGTCGGCATCGTGCGAGTCGGCGGTGAGAACGACATTGCGAGGCCCAACGTGGTCGCCGATCTGAATGACAGTCGCGGCCGAGTTTCGATTGGTGCGCTCGAAGCGCTCAATCAAGCAGACGTCGTGATCGTGCAGCACGAGTACGGCATCTACGACGGTCCGGACGGCGAATCGATTGTTGCCGTGCTCGAAGAGATTGAGAGACCGACGATCGTGGTCGCGCACACCGTCTTGGAATTTCCCACCGAACACCAACGAACTGTCCTCGAGGGCGTCGTTCGTTCGGCCGACGCCGTGGTGGTGATGACGGAGGCCGGTCGCGTGCGCCTCTGCTCGGGGTTCGATGTTGATCCGAGGAAGATCTCAGTGATTCCCCACGGCGCCGCGGTGTCAACGGCCACGCGTCCCGACCACCTCTCCGTTCGACCTCAACTCTTGACGTGGGGACTCCTCGGACCCGGTAAGGGCATCGAGTGGGCAATCGACGCGCTGGCGCTCGTGCGAAATGTTCACCCTCGCCCGACCTACATCGTGGCCGGAAAGACCCACCCGAAAGTTCTCGAATTCGAGGGCGACGTCTACCGCGAGATGCTCGAGCAGCGAGTGATCGATCGCAAGGTCGAAGGTGACGTCATCTTCAGTCCCGAATACCGAACGCTCGATTCACTGGCGCAGTTAATCAGGGACTCGTCGATCGTGATCCTCCCGTACGACTCACCCGACCAGGTGACGTCGGGTGTACTGGTCGACGCCATCGCGGCCGGTCGTCCCGTCATTGCGACGGCCTTTCCTCACGCGGTCGAACTTCTCGAGAGCGGCGCCGGCATTGTGGTGCCCCGTCGCGATCCCAAAGCGCTCGCCGACGCCATCCGAAAGGTTCTGACGCACCCACGACTTGCCGAGGCCATGGCCGCCGAGGCGCGGCGATTGGCACCCACGCTCGCGTGGCCGTCGATTGCGGCGCGCTACGGCGCCCTCGGTGAAGAACTTCTCGCGAAGAGGGCTCCGGTCGCCGCGTCACGATGACGAACTCGCCACGATTCGACCACTTGGTTGCGATGACCGATCGCTACGGCACGTTCGAACACGCCGAACACGCAGTCGCACGCCGCGAACACGGCTACTGCGTCGACGACGTCGCGCGCGTGCTGCTCGTCGCGTCGCGAGAGCCGCGTCCGTCAGAGGCGGTCCGTTCATTGGCCCAAGGCTCGTTAGCGTTCGTGACCGAGTCCATGGGCCCGCGGGGCGACATCAGAAATCGTCGATCGGCCGACGGGACCTGGACGAGCGAAGGTTCAACCGAAGACTGTTGGGGACGAGCCCTCTGGGGACTGGGAACGGCTGCCGCGAGCGGTCAATTTGCCGTCGCCGGTGCCGCTCATAACGCGTTCGAACGCGCCGCGGTGCAACGCAGTGGGTATATCCGCTCGATGGCCTTTGCGGTTCTTGGAGCTGCGGCGCTGGTGAGCGTCGATGCCGAGAACTTGGCCGCATTGGCTCTGGTGCGTGACGCCGCCGACATGATGCCCGACCTTCGAACCGACACCCGCTGGCCGTGGCCCGAAGAGCGTCTCTACTACGCCAACGCCCTTCTTCCGGACGCCATGATCGCGGCCGGCACCGTGCTCGAGCGACCGGAACTGATTGCGAGAGGAGTGACGTTGCTGACCTGGTTACTCGCTCGAGAGACCCGGGACGGCCATCTTTCCGTGACCCCGCACGCCGGATCAGGCCCCGGTGACCTAGGGCCGGGCTTCGACCAACAGCCAATTGAAGTCTCGACGATGGCCGACGCGTGCGCCCGGGCCCTCACCGTCAACGGGTCGACGAGGTGGCTGGAGGGTATTCGGATGGCCAACGCCTGGTTTGACGGGGACAACGACGCCCACGTTGTGATGTGGGATTTTGAGACGGGTGGCGGGTTTGACGGGCTTCTTTCGGATGTGGCGAACGTCAATGAAGGGGCGGAGTCAACTTTGGCTCTAGTATCAACGCGCCAGCAGGCGTACGCGCATCAAACTGTAACTACATGAAATCCAAGCCCCTCATCTCCCGCCTCGACGTTCACATCGTCCCCGACTCGTCGCGAGTCGTGGCGCTCCTCTTCGTCGCCGGACAGGAATTGGGTGGCGCCGAGTCGCGCGCGTCAAGCGTGGTGAAGCGAATCGTCTCCCTGCCCGAACTTGACGTGAAGCGGCGGTTGAAGGAAGTGATCCAGCGATTCGGACGCCGGCATCGTGACATTGTTGCGGTCTTCGCCCAGCACGCCGAACGGGTGAGTAATCGACTGGATCCGAGTGACAATCTGAGCGAAGAGCGATGGTTGCTGCTCGGCGCGTCGTTTACTCACGAATATTCGCTCGAGGCGGCGGCGGTCTACAACCCGAGCATGGTGCTGCACCCCGATCAGACGGACGTGCCCGAGGGGTCGGCCCGTTTCGTCATGAGTTTTCGGGCCGTTGGCGAGGGCCACCGCTCGAGCATTGGTTTTCGATCAGGGCTCGTAAGCGCCGAAGGCGAAGTGACACTGGACGAGCGCGGTCCGTTCCCGATGATCGGCGCCGCGCGTGACGGGATCTTCCACCGCGACGTCTTCCACGCTCGCCTCAAGGCGATGGGACAAGACGGCGAAAGTTCCGCGTACGTGCTCGACGAATTGCCGCTCATCTTCTCAATCGAAGAGCTCGAAGCCCGACTCGAGATACTCGTCTCCGAGCACGATACGCGCCAGGACGCGCACATGATTGCCAGCCAACACCGCTCCATCGCCGCGTGCAGCTACGGCGTGAACTTCGACGGCGTCGAGGACATCTCGGAGCGAGTCCTTTGGCCCGTGATGGCCGCTGAATCCCACGGGATGGAAGACGCGAGGTTCGTGCGTTTCACCGAGGACGACGGTTCGGTCACGTACCTCGCGACGTACACGGCCTTCGATGGCATCCATATCTCGCAGCAACTGCTTCGCACCGACGACTTCGTCACGTTCGACGCCTCGCCGGTGGTCGGCGCCGCGTCGCTCAATAAGGGCTTGGCACTTTTTCCTCGTCGCCTCGACGGTCACTTCGCGGCACTCACCCGTTACGACCGTGAAACCAATGCGGTCTGCTTCTCGGACACGTTGGGGCACTGGGGACGGGCCGTCACCTTTCAACTTCCCGAGTGGGACTGGGAGGTCATCCAACTCGGCAACTGCGGTTCGCCCATCGAGACCGACGCCGGTTGGCTGGTACTGACCCACGCCGTCGGTCCGATGCGCACGTACAGCATCGGTGCCGTGCTCCTCGACATCAACGACCCCAAGAAGATGATTGCCTCGATGAAGGAGCCGTTGATCACCGCGACGCCCGAAGAGCAGGACGGCTATGTGCCCAACGTCGTTTACACCTGTGGCGCGATGCAGCACGGCGACGTGTTGGTGATTCCCTACGGCGTCGCGGACTCGCGCATCAACTTCGCCACGTTGAGCATCAAAGAGCTTCTGGCGTCGATGGTCACCGCCGAACATCCAGCGATGGTGAACAAGGTTCGTCACCGTCGAGTCGAAGACCTCGCTCTCGAGCACTAGGGCGTGTCACCCAACTCCTTCGCCGAGTTGGGTCCACCCGAGCAGTCCGATGAGAATGTGCTGGGCAGGCCGGGAGTCGACGGGCTCAACAACGTGGCGTGGGCACTACGCGATTGGCAGTTCGACGGAACACCGATGCAGTTGCACCCGGGGGACCTTGGTTGGAATTGGAGCTTCGGCGCAGAGGCAGTCGCTGCCGCGTTGTGGACGTGGAGTCGTGACGGGCACGTTCTCGGCGTTGGGCTGTTGGACAGCCCCCGGGTGGTACGAATGGCGATCGCCCCCGAGGCTCAATACGACGAAGTGCTCGCTCGACAGATAGTCGCCGACTTGAGTCGGCCGCAACGCGGAGTCCTACCGCACGGCGAGGCATCGATCGAGGCGCGATTTGGCGAACGACTCCGAACATTGCTGTTCGAGAACGGTTGGGAGGACGAAGAGCCGTGGACGCCGCTTCGTCGCGATCTCTCGGAACCGGTGGAGAACTGCGGCGTGCGGATTGACGTGGCCGGCCCCGATCTCGCAACTGTTCGCGTCGCCGTGCACCGTGCGGCTTTCAACAATTCGACGTTCACGCTCCAACGCTGGAACGAAATGACCGCGGGATCACCGTACGTCGACGCCCGGTGTCTCGTCGCGTTCGACGATCGCGACGCCGCGGTGGCGGCAGCGACGGTATGGTCGGCCGGTCCGGGAAAGCCGGGCTTGCTCGAGCCACTGGGTGTGCACCGTGATCACCGAGGTCACGGCTTCGGCACCGCGATCACGCTCGCGGCGGCGGCGGCTCTGCGAGAAATGGGTTCGTCGAGCGCCACGGTGTGTACTCCGAGTTCCAACGTCGGTGCCGTGCGAACCTACAAATCGGCCGGCTTCGAACAACTCCCCGACGTGCGCGATCTTCACCGAAAAGCTTAGGATTCGTCGCCCAGTCCACGACAGTTCGGTTTCGGTCCTCCGTTCACATTGCCGTAGCGATGGTGCGTAATCGCGACGCTCTGCTCGAGCAACCACCTCGGTGTCTCCACGTCACCACGTTGAGCGAGTGGGCGCCGGTCAACGGTGATCCCGCGCTCCAGGAACTGCACCACGGGTGCACTCTCCGTTGACAGCCAGCGCACGCGACTGAACGAATTGGCTCTCGCAACGAGGGCAGGAGCCGTTTCAATGGTGGCCAGCTCGAAGTGGGCATTGGCGGTCGGGGAACTCACGATGAACGTAACGCCAATCTCTTTGGCCAGAAAATCGAGGAATGTGGCGTGAGTCTCGCCGACCGAGTCGTCAATTCGAACAGCGATGGCTCTCGCGTGTCGTCGGTACCGCTGGTAGTTCCTCTCAACGCGAAGTCCGCTGTGATCAAGGGCGCGGCTACCCACTTCGAGCCACCACGCGTACGCGGACGCCACCAACGCTTCGGCGTCAGTGAGCGCCGTCCACTGACGTAGAGCCAATACGTAGTGATCACCCCCGGCCTTCGCCGTTGGACCGACGCTGCTTCGACGCCACCCACCGAATGGTTGGCGCTGCACGACGGCGCCCGTTATTCCTCGATTGATGTAGAGGTTCCCCGCTTGCACCCGGTCCATCCAGAGTTCGCACTCCGACTCGTCAAGTGACTGCAGCCCCGCGGTCAATCCAAAGTTCGTCCGGTTCTGCAAATCTATGGCCGTTGGTAGGTCTGGCGCCACCATGACACCGAGGACTGGACCGAACCACTCGTGTTGGTGGCTCCACGAACCGGTTCGCACGCCGAGTTTGACGCCGGGCGCCCACAGCAGTCCCGCATCATCGAGTTGACGGGGCTGGACGAGCCAGCTCTCCCCGGGGTCCAATCGGCCGAGTGCTCGTTCGAGCG
>DATCFS010000222.1:0-8578 GCA_036509375.1 Acidimicrobiales bacterium | reverse complement strand
CTTACGACTGGTTCGGATCGCTGGTGCTGCTGCCCATCGGCATGGCCGTCGTCGGTCCCGTCTCGGTCGTTATCGGCATCAGGTCGACACTGATTATTTGTGGTTCGTCCATGCTCGGGCTCATTGCGGTGGTGCTGTGCGTTCCCGCCGTCACTCAGCTTCGTGCTCCGACAACCGAGTGATCCTTGTCGTGTCGCCGTCGAAGCGAAGCGCCGAGGTAGGAATCGAGTGAATAGCGCCCGCCACCCAAGATCACGACGCAGAGCGCCAGCGCGGCCAGCGCGATATTGATTTCGTAACCATCACCGAGGGAGCTGCCCTCAAGCCCGTTCGCAAATGTCACGGTAATCATTGCGATCAACATGTCGCCGAAGAGCGCCACACCGACCAATCGGGCGAGCAGACCGAGTGCAATGGCGATGCCGCCGGCGAACTCAGTGACCCCGCTCAACACGGCGAAGAGGGTGCCGGGGTGCAGGTGCGCGGTGTTGGCGAAGAAGATCGCGTAGTCGTGGATACCACCGTGATTGAACCAACCAAAGAGCTTTCCTCCGCCGTTGTAGATGAAGACCCACGCCAACGCGAGTCGAACGATGAGGAGCGCTAGGTCCACGCTCTTCTCGTGCGTCGCGGGTGAGTCCACTCTCGCTCGCAACTGCGTGACGCGGTTCAGGGAGTTTTGCACGGGACCTTCATTTCGATCGGTTCGTCGGCATTGAGCGGCGTCGCGCGAGCTTCGGCGCTCATCGGACGCCACGGTGCCGCCAACTGAGCGAGGAAGACCTTGAAATGATGAGGTTTCACACCCTCTTGCTCGACGATGAGCGTACGTCCCGGAAGTCCGGTGTCGATGCCGACGGTGTCCTTGGTCGGAAAGACCGCGGTCTTAAACATCTGGTCCCAGATCGTGAGCGCGAAGCCGAGGTTCACGTCCTGGCGACCTTCGAGGCGGTGATGGATCCGGTGGAAGTTCGGGCTCACAAATATTCGCCCGAGCACCGGTCCGAAGCTCAGTCGGATGTTGGAGTGGGCGAGCGCGACTGAGCCGGCGTAGGCGATGAGCAGTCCCGTCGAGAGTCCGCCGTTGGCCAGGAGCACAATGCCCGGAATGAGCGCCACGGTGTACACGATGTGGACGAAGGGGTGCGTGCGAAAGACCGTGAGCACGCTCATGTCCTCCTGCGAGTGATGCACTTCGTGGAATCGCCACAGTGAATTGGAACGGTGGTTCGCCAGGTGGGCCGCCCAGTTGCATCCGTCCATCGCGACGATGATCGCCCCGACGACGAGGAGGTGGGGCAGCGCGGCGAAGCGGGGAAAGGTGAGCCAGGGGAGACGGGCGCGCACCACCGCGGAGAACGAGAGCGAGAGTGCGGCGATGAGCGGCAGCGTGAGTGTTGAATTGAGGATTGTATAGAGCACGTCTTGGCGGTACCCGCGCGCGACGGGCGAGCGTTGCTGCGCCGGCCAGACCCGTTCGGCAATCATGAGGATCGCAATGATGACGAGCGTCGCGGGACCGATCACACTCACGCGAACGCTGAACAGTGTCCCGGTGAAGTTCGCCCCGCCCCAGTGGCTTATCCAACCAATCGCGATCAAGACCGCGGCGCCAAGCGTCAAGAAACAGACGGGCAGATAGGTCCGGTTGGCAACTGCTCGCGCGACCGTTCGGGTACGACCACTCCGGCTCCGCTGGGTCGTTGCAGCGGAACCGGAGTGGCGATCAAAGGTGATGGTCATGGCTCTACCTTGCTCGGTTAAAAGCCCGTACCACCACCGGCGGGCGCAGTGGTCGTGGTTCCCCCACCACCGCCGGCCTTGGGCTTTGCAGTGACGACGATGGACCACACGCCCCACTTGTCCTTCACCTTATTGCCGGTCACCTTGCCGGGGCCGCTGTCCTTCGCGAACCAGTAGAGCGGCTTACCGCCGTACGTCACTTGGAGACCGGAGGCGATCTTCACGGTGCCGAGTTTGGCACCACTGACCCCCGAACCGGCCGTGGCGTTCGTGACACCTTTTGGAAGCAGTAAGGCTGGCCAGATTTTCAAGCACGCGGTGTTGCAGTCGTTCTTGTTCAAGGTGTAGAGGGTCTTGCCACTGACCAGGAACGTGCCGAGTTTCGCACTCTTGGCAATCGATACCTTCGCACTCGTGGAGGTGTGACTGGACAGCGCGCCGGCGGTTCCCACGGCGAAGAGTGCGGCCGACAGGGTGCCCGCGACGACGGCGGTGGACATCATCCCACTGAACGGTCGTCGCAACGATCCTTGGTTCTTCGTGGTTACTTCCATGGCGCACGTCTCCTTCTGGTTGAGTTACTGGTTCTACGGGTAGTGACGGCCTTGGGATTGGACGAGGGCTTAAATGTCAAGATTTTCCGTCGTCAGGGCCATGAAATCATCGGACCACCGTCCCGCCGTCGATTGATGAATCAATGTCGGAGAGTACCGTTGACGCATGTCCGAGTTCGCCAATGAGAGTGTCACCGCAATCGAAGCAAGGTTGAATGACGTGGACCGCGCGCTCGAGCGACTTCGCGCCGGCTCGTACCGCACCTGTCAAGTGTGCAACACGCCCATAGACGAAGCGGCGCTCGTGGCCAATCCGCTGTTGGCGAACTGTCCGAGCCACCCCGAACTGGCCTGACGGCCCCTTTCAACGAATAACCCGGTGACCGAAGCCACCGGGTTTATTCCTTAAGTACGAGGGGTTATTTCTTGGTCGCCCAGAAGAGCTCGGCGATCGCGTCGATCTCGCTCAACAAGCGGTCCGCGACGACCACGTCGTTCGTCTTCTTCGCTTCACCGGCGCTCTTTGTCGCCATCCAGAACAGGTCGTGCAGGTTCGGGAACTCCTTCAGGTGCTCGACCTTGAAGTAATCGGTCCAGAGCACCCAGAGGTGGTGCTTTACGAGGTCGGCGCGCTCTTCCTTGATGAACGTCGCTCGTACCTTGAAGTCATCGTCGGAGGAGCCGTTGTACTTCTCCATGCACGCCTTCACGGACTGCGCTTCAATCCTGGCTTGCGCCGGGTCGTACACGCCACACGGTAGGTCGCAGTGCGCTGACACGGTGAGGGGGGTGGTGGTGGCATCAAGTACTTGGTTGATACGGGTCAGAAGCGTCATGGCTTCACCTTTCGATTGAGTGTGTTCGCGCGGTGACGAACCCTTGGTTCCAATCGCAGGTTAATCAGTCTGCTCGTCTAACGTTCACTGAAGTGGAGCGGCTCCTGGAGTTTTTTCTTCGACGCGTGACCGTCGAGGGCACTTCCATGGCGCCGACCTATCTCCCCGGTGAACGTCTCACGGCGCTTCGTCGCTGGCGACCGATTCGAACGGGTGACGTGGTCGTCGTACGCGATCCCCGCGACGCCTCGCGCTGGCTGTTGAAACGATGTGTGGGGAGAGACGGCTCGATGTTGGACCTGCGCGGCGACAACGTCGACGCCTCCACCGATTCACGGGTTTTCGGCCTCGTGCACAGCCGCGCCGTGGCCTACATCGTGCTTTCACCGAGCGCGCCGTAGGGCCATTCCCCCCGCAGAATCAGGATTTTCACCGGTAGAATGCCCCGGTGGCACGACTCGCGGTCCTCTCCTATCACACGTCGCCCTTGGCTCAACCGGGCACCGGCGACGGCGGGGGCATGAACGTGTACGTGCGCGAACTGTCGAGTGCGTTGGCTCGCCTCGGCCACGAGGTCGACGTGTACACCCGCCGCGACAATCCTCAGGTGCGCGATCAGGTCGTCGTCGAACCGGGCTTTCGCGTCCACTACGTGACGGCCGGTCCACCGGCGCCGCTCGAACGCGACGAACTCGCCAACTACATTGGTGCCTTCACCAACTCGGTGGCGACCCTCTTTCGCTGTAGTGGGACGCCCGACGCCATACACGCCAACTACTGGTTGAGCGGACTGGCCGGTCACCGTCTGAAGCACGAACTCAAGATCCCGCTCATCATGACCTTTCATACGCTGGAGCGGGTGAAGGCCGATTTGTTCGAGGGCGAGTCCGAGGACCGCGCCTTCCAGGAGGCGGCGATTTTCGCGTGCGCCGACGCGGTGCTCGCGAGTTGTGAAGTCGAGGCCGAAGAGTTCGTGCGCTTCTACAACGCTGAGCCGTCACGCGTGCACATCGTGCCGCTCGGTGTCGAGCACGCCTTCTTCGCACCGGGTTACCGCCCCCAGGCCCGTAGGGCCCTCGGTATCGAGGGCGAGGACGCGATGCTGCTCTTCGTGGGCCGTCTCCAGGCGCTGAAGGGTGTCAATCTTGCGCTGGAGACGCTCATTGAGTTGCGCCGTCGTGGTCGAAAGGCAATGTTGGCAATAGTCGGGGGACCGTCGGGTCCCGACGGGCGCGAGACGCTCGCCCAGTTGCATCGAAGGGTCGAAGAGGCGGGGGTGATTGAGCACGTCAGTTTCGTCGCGCCCCAGTCGCACCAGCTCCTCTCGACGTGGATGCGCGCGTCGGACGTCATGCTCGTGCCGTCGCGCACCGAGAGTTTCGGGCTCGTGGCGCTCGAGTCGTCGGCCTGCGGCACGCCCGTGGTCGCGAGCGACGTCGGCGGGCTCATGACGTTGATTGAACCGGGTGTCACTGGTTTCCTCATTGGCGAACGTGACGCCGAAGCGTGGGCCGACGCCGTTGACGACGTGCTCGACCCTGAACGATCGACCGCGATGTCCAACGCCGCTGTGCTCGCAGCACGTCGCTACACCTGGCGGGCGGCCGCGATGTCGCTGGCCGACCTGATCGAGGATCTCACGCTCTCGGGCCTCGTTCGCTGTTGACGTGACGCGCGCACCCGTCGGCGACTCGGAGTCGGCGACTCGACTCGATGCGACACTTCGTTCGTGGGCGCAGCAGTGGACGGCATCGGCGCTCCTCGGCATCGAGCATCAGGCGTCGCCCGACGACCGGGGACACCATCACTGGCTGATTCGGTTGAAGGGCGAGGAGAAGGACGTCATCACGCTGTGGCTTTCACTTCGCCAGCGCACGGTCCACGCCGAGACCGAAGTCGTGCCGGCGCCCGAGGAGAATTTCGAGGCTTTCTACAAGTTCTTGCTGGTGAAGAACGCCGAACTTCGCGAATTGCACCTCGCAATTGGTCCGGAAGAGGGCGTCTACCTGCAGTGCCAGATACCGACCAACGAGGTGACGATTGAACGTCTCGACGAGCTGGTCGGGGCGACGCTCCACTACGTCGACGAGATCTACCCCACGGCGATGACGATGGGCCTGCCTTCGCTCTACCGGGGCCGCCGAAAGCGTTGACGACCTTGTAGCGTGGCGTTGTGAACTTTCAACTCATTATCATCGGCGGCGGCCGCATGGGCTCGGCCCTGGCGGAGGGTCTCATCAGCGCGAAGTGGTGCAAACCAAGCCAGATGGCAATCATTGAAATGGCCAGCGAACAGCGCGCGGTCCTCGAAGAACGACTGCCCGGTGTCGCGATTTTCGCCGGTTTGGAACTCGAGCACGTAGGACCGAAGACCGGTGCCGTGCTTTGCGTGAAGCCCGATCAGGCCGAGGCCACCGCGCGCTTGGCCGGAGCGATGGGCTTTACGAGGGTCCTTTCCGTCGTGGCCGGACTCTCCACGGCCCGTCTAGAAGTGAACTTCCCCGAAACCACCGCCGTCATCCGCTCGATGCCCAATACACCCGTTCTCGTGGGTAAGGGCGTGAGTGCCATTGCGGGCGGTGCACACGTCGTGAAGGACGACCTCGACTGGGCCGAGTCAATTCTCGGCGCGGTCGGCATTGTCGTGCGAGTCTCGGAACGCAACATTGACGCGGTGTCGGGACTCACGGGCCCGATGCCGGCGTACCTCTTCCTCGTCATCGAGTCGTTGATTGAGGCCGGCGTCCACCAGGGTCTGTCGCGTGAGGTCGCGAAGAAAATGGTCATTGGGACTTTTGAGGGCTCGGCCGCCCTTCTCATTGCGACCGGAGAGCCACCCGAAGAACTCCGGGCCCAGGTGACCTCGCCCGGCGGCACGACGGCCGCCGGACTGCGCATTCTCGAGAGCCGCGCGGTGCGTTCGGCCTTCTTAGAGGCCGTGGCCGCCGCCGCGGAGCGCAGTCGCCAAATGGGGCGCTAACTACCTCCGGTAGCGTGACGGGATGGCGACACCGCGTCTTCGCACGAGGAAACTCTCCGAGCCGACCATTGCGCGTCTGCCGGTCTACCAGCGCATTGCCGAAAGCTGGGGCGGTCGCGGCCTCAATCGTATTGACTCCCAACAGATTGGCGAACTCGCGGGCGTCACCGCCACCACCGTTCGACGCGACCTCGCCGGACTGGGCTCCTTCGGCACCCGCGGCGCCGGATACGACGTCAAGGTTCTCAATGAACGCATTGCCGAGGCTCTCGGTCACGACCTCCAGTACGACGTCGTCGTTGTCGGCATCGGCAACCTCGGACGGGCCCTCGTCAATTCGACCAACTTCCTCATTCGTGGTGCACGACTTGCCGCCCTCTACGACGCCGCGCCCGACGTCGTCGGCACCGTCATCGCCGGTCACGAGGTGAAATCACTCGTGGATTCCATCGTGCCGGCGACCGTCGGCGTGATCTGCGTGCCGGCAACCGCCGCGCAGGACGTCGCCGACCGACTCGTCGGCGCGGGCATCCACGCATTGTTGAATTTCGCACCTCAGGTGCTCACCGTGCCGATCGGCACCGCCGTGCACTACGTCGACTTTTCCATTGAGTTGCAGATTCTCATGTACCACCTCAACAACGGCACCGGCCCACTCGGCGGGGGACTGCTGCACTCGCTCGGCATTGCGACGCCGACGCCGTCACGGGGCGCGTCGTGACGAGGACGGTGCGCTCGTGGCGATGATCTCAGTCGGGATCGATCACGAGAACGCGTCGTTGGATCTCCTGGAGCGCGCCACGATCCCCGAACACGAGTGGAGCAAGGTCCTGCGCACGTTGATGAGCCAACGCAATATTCACGAGGCGGTGTTCGTGTCGACCTGTCTTCGAACCGAGGTCGTCGCGGTCATCGATCGCTTCCACGGAGCGATTGAGGAGATCACGCACACGCTGTCCGACGTGACCGATCTCAACGTCAGCGAATTCGCCGACCATTTGAGTGTGCACTTCGATCGAGGCGTGGCGACGCATCTCTTCAGTGTCGCGTCCGGTCTCAAATCAGTCGTGCCGGGCGAGTTCGAAGTCCTGGGACAGCTTCGCCGCGCACTGGAACTCGCCATCGAGGAGCAGACGGCCGGACCGGAGATCACCGAGTTGTTCCAACGCGCACTGGCGACCGGACGGCGGGTGCGTAGTGAAACGCAAATCGCTCGCGGTACGACCAGTTTCGCGCAGGCGTCCGTCATCTTGGCGACGAAGGAGTTAGGGGTCGATCTCGACGGTGCGGACGTCCTCGTCATTGGCGCCGGTCAATTGGCCGGCGGCATTGCGCGCAGTCTTCTCGCGTCAAAGTCACGACTTCGCCGATTGACGATCTGCAACCGTTCGTCGGATCGCGTCGAGCAATTAGCTCGCGACCTCGATGATGCACGCGTCGTCACGGGCACGTTGGGCGATGTCACGAGGCTCGTCACCACGGCCCGGCTCGTCGTGGCCGCCGTCGAGGTGGCCACCCCGGTCATCACGCGCGCGGACTTAGAGGGCTGCGAACAGTCCGTGTTGATTGTCGATCTCGGTCTTCCGCGCGCCGTTGCCGCTGACGTGCGCGGCCTCGCGAACGTTCAGCGAATCGACATTGGCGATCTTCGTGAGCGCGTGGGCCAGGCGCTCGGAGAACGACGTGAATCGTTCGACGAAGCGAGGCAAATTGTCGACATTGATGTCGAGAAGTATTTGAGCGATCAACGGGCCCGAGGGGCGTCGGCCATCGTGAGCGAACTGCGCGAATACTTTGATGAAGTGGTGGAGAGTGAACTGGCTCGCCGCGAACACGAACTCGATGCGTTCACGCCCGAAGAGCGCGAGAAAGTGACGTCGCTCATTCGCTCGGTTGTTGCCAAGATTGCCCACCGCCCGACGGTCGCGTTGAAGGACGCCGCCGGGACCGATCAAGGAACGCGTCTGAGCGAGGCCACTCGGAATCTTTTCGATCTATGAGCGCGTTGCGACTCGCGACGCGCCGCTCGCCGCTCGCGTTGGCCCAAGCAGTCATCGTGCAGGCACGCCTCGCCACCCTCGGTATCGAGAGCGAACTTGTTCACATCGAGACGACCGGTGACCGCGACGTCAGCGTGTCGCTCGAGTCAATCGGGGGACAGGGCGTGTTCGCGGTTGAAGTGCAACGCGCCGTGCTCGACGGCACCGCCGACGTCGCCGTACACAGTGCGAAGGATTTACCGAGCACGACGCCGCCGGGACTCACCATTGTGTGTGTGCCCGAACGGCGCGACCCCGCCGACGTCTTGGTCGGCCGGTCGCTCGCGGGACTCGGACCGGGAGCGACGGTGGCGACGGGTTCGCCGCGGCGGCGGGCCCTTTTGTTGGAACGGCGCCCCGATCTGCGGATCGTGGGGCTGCGCGGCAACATGGCGACTCGATTCGCCAAGGCCGGTCACGACGGGG
>DATCFS010000221.1:0-4695 GCA_036509375.1 Acidimicrobiales bacterium | reverse complement strand
ACGCTCACTCATTGAGAGCGCTCGCGACGCCGGCGTGGTGGCCTATCTCGTGAAGCCCTTTCGCTCGAGTGAGATTCTGCCCAAGTTGGCGGCCCTGTTGTCACCGGTCGCGCCCCTCGAAACACCCGACGTCAGTCACGTCGACGACAAGATCGAAACGCGCGAAATCGTGCAAAAGGCGAAGGAACTTTTGATGGAGCAGCGCGGGCTCGACGAGCCGGCGGCCTTCGAGATCATTCAGCGCTCGGCGATGCGCGGGCGCACCCGCATGCGCGACATCGCCCAACAGATCTTGAAGGGGGAGTTCGTTGGCTGAGGACCACGACCAGCGTCCCCTGGTGTTACTGGACGGCATGTCGCTCGCCTTTCGCGCCTTCTTTGCGTTACCGACGGACATCGCGACCAGCGAAGGATTGGTGACCAACGCGCTGCACGGCTTCGCCGCCATGCTGATCTCACTCGTGCGAAGCCAGAATCCGCGGGCACTGGTGACGGCCTTCGACCTCACCGGCGGAACCTTTCGCGACGCCATGACCGAGGACTACAAGGGTGGTCGGGCCGAGACCCCGTCCGAGATCGAACACCAGTTTGATCTCATTCGCGGTCTGTGCGAGGTACTGCACATCCCGGTACTCGGCGTGCCGGGCTTCGAGGCCGACGACGTGCTCGCGACCTTGGCCACCTGGGGACGCGACGAAAAGATGCCGGTCGTCGTCGTCACCGGTGACCGCGACGCCTTTCAGTTGGTGGAGGACCCCTACGTGAAGGTCCTCTACAACCGCCGGGGCGTCTCGGACTACTCCCTCTACGACGAGAGCGGCATCTTCGAACGCTGCGGTATTGAATCGTCGCGTTACCCACTCCTCGCCGCACTTCGCGGCGACACCTCGGACAACCTGCCCGGCGTACCGGGGGTGGGGGAGAAGACGGCGGCGAAACTCTTCGCCACCTACCGCGACATGGACGACCTCTACGCCCACTTGGGGGACCTCACCCCCAAACTCCGAGAGAACCTCGCGACCTACGAAGTTCGGGCCCGCAACAATGAGAAGGTCATGCTCCTCGTTCGCGACGTGCCGCTCGACTTCACGTTGGACACCGTCACGTTGGGTGGTTGGGACCGCGGCGAGGTCGACGCCTTCTTCGACCGCTTCGAGATGAATCAGATGCGAACCCGATTCGCCCAACTGATGAAGGAAGGTCTGCTGGGACGCGGCGGCGGCTCGAGCGCGCCCGCTGCGGCGGTAGTCGCCACACCGACGATACCGGCGAAGGCCGCCAAGGTGGCCAAGAGTGTGAGGGACGTGCTGGCGAAGACAGCGACGCCGGTCGTGGCGTATCGAGGTAGCCGAGCGGCCGTCCTGGACGCCGCCAGTAACACCGTCGCGCTCTGCGACCTCGACGAACTGATTGGCGTGCTCGCCACGGTCGCGCCGAGCGGCCACGATCTCAAAGAGCTCTACCGCATCGCGGCCGGGAGCGACCGGGTCATGAAGGAGCCGGCCGACGACACGGCCATCATGGCCTTTCTCCTCGACGCCAACAGCGGTCGCTACGAGCTGGGCGACGTGGCCCACCGGTTCCTCGACGAGCCCATCGTCGCGAGTGCCCCGTCCCTCTTCGACGAAACGTCGAGCGACGAGACCCTCCTCTACGAAGTCGCCCTTATCGCGCGACTGCGCGATCACCTGCGAGGCGAGATTGCGACCTGGGAACTGAGTCACGTCTACGAGCAGATTGAGTTACCGCTCGTCATGGTGCTCGGTCTCATGGAGGCGCGCGGTATCCGGGTGGACGTCGAACTCCTGCGCACGATCGCGAAGGAATTCACCGAGGAGGTCGCCACGCTCGACCAGCAGATCCAGAAGGTCGCCGGTCACGAGTTCAAGGTGAACTCGCCCCAGCAACTCCAAGTGGTGCTCTTCGACGAGATGGGTCTGACGGCCGTCAAGAAGATCAAGTCGGGCTACTCGACCGACGCCTCGAGCCTCGAAGCGATACAGGACGAGCACAAGATCATTCCGCTCATCTTGCGGTACCGCGAAGTGGAGAAGCTTCGCGGTACCTACGGTGCGCCCCTCATCGATGCCGTGGCGCCCGATGGCCGCATTCACGCCACGTTCCATCAGATGGTGGCGCGCACCGGACGACTCTCCTCGGACAGTCCGAATCTTCATAACATCCCGGTGCGCTCCAAAGAGGGTCGACGACTTCGCTACGCGTTCTTGCCGAGTGAGGGCTGGCAGTTGGCCGTGTCGGACTACAACCAGATTGAACTGCGCATTCTGGCGCACCTCTCCCAGGACTCGGGACTTCTGAGCGCCTTCGCCAGTGGCGAAGACGTCCACCGCACAATCGCCAGTTCGGTCTTCGGCGTGGCGTCGAGTGAGATCAGCCCCGAACAGCGCGAACAGGCCAAGGCCGTCTCCTACCGTCTCGCCTACGGCATGGAGGCCTACGGACTGAGCCAGCGCCTCGGCGTGCCGGTCAGTACCGCCAAGGAGGTCATGGACAAGTACTTCGCCGGTTTCCCGTCGCTTCGCTCCTACATGGACCAGACGATCAAGGACATCCGAGCGAAGGGCTATTCGCGCACGGAGTTCGGACGCATCCGTCCCTTCCCCGACATTGCGACCGCGACCGGGCCGCAGCGCCAGGCGGCCGAACGCCAAGCCATGAACTCGGGCATCCAGGGTTTGGCGGCCGACGTCTTCAAGTCGGCGCTCGTTCGTCTCGACCGCACACTGCGTTCCGAGAAGCTCCAGGCGCGCCTCATCCTCCAGGTGCACGACGAGGTGCTCGTGGAAGCGCCCCCGCACGAGAAGGAAGCGGTCGAGGCCGTCATGATCGATTCTCTGACGAACGCCGCCAAACTGAGCGTTCCCCTGGAAGTCACGTTGCACTGGGGCGAGAACTGGGCCGCCGCGAAGGGCTGAATTTCGCGCTGCTAGCATTGCTGCTTGGGTTTACACCGGCGACCCAAACCTCTTATTCCCTAGCGGACCCCGGTGTGGTCGTATGAAAGAAGTACGCATGTCGGACGGCACCAGCCTCCTCTCCCCCCAGCAAATGGGAACTTTTGACGAAGAGGGAAATTACATTCCCCGCGTCATCACCGAAGACAACATGCAGGGCACCGATCTCGCCACCCTGGTGGGCGACAGTGTCCTCGAATTCGAAGACGGTGACTTGGTCACCGGTACGGTCGTGAAGATTGACCACGACGAAGTCCTTTTGGACATTGGCTTTAAGTCCGAAGGCGTCATCCCGGCCCGTGAGCTCTCCATTCGCAACGACGTCGATCCCTCCGAGATTGTCTCCATCGGCGAAAAGATCGAATGCCTCGTCCTCCAGAAGGAAGACAAGGAGGGACGCCTCGTCCTCTCCAAGAAGCGCGCGCAGTACGAGAAGGCGTGGGCCAACATCGAAGAGTTGAAGAACCGCGACGAAGTCGTGAAGGGTGTCGTCATCGAGGTCGTGAAGGGTGGACTCATCGTCGACATCGGCCTTCGCGGATTCCTCCCGGCCTCGCTGGTGGAGCTGCGTCGAGTGCGCGAACTCCAGCCCTACATTGGCAAGACCGTCGAAGCCAAGATCATCGAACTCGACCGCAATCGCAACAACGTCGTGTTGTCGCGCCGCGCGTGGCTCGAAGAGACCCAGAAGGAACAGCGCGGAGACTTCCTCTCCAACCTGAAGCCCGGCGAGCGCCGCCACGGCGTCATCTCCTCGGTCGTTAACTTCGGCGCCTTCGTGGACCTCGGCGGCATGGACGGACTTATCCACGTCTCCGAACTCAGCTGGAAGCACATTGATCACCCGAGCCAGGTCGTCGCTGTCGGTGACGAGGTGGACGTGGAGGTCCTGGACGTTGACTTCTCGAAGGAGCGCATCTCGCTCTCGCTAAAGGCCACCCAGTCCGACCCGTGGCAGGTCTTCGCCGACAGCCACTCCGTCGACCAGCTCGTCTACGGCCGCGTCACCAAACTCGTGCCCTTTGGCGCATTCGTCCAAGTGGGCGAAGGCATTGAGGGACTCGTGCACATCTCGGAGATGGCGGCGCACCACGTCGAATCTCCGGACCAGGTCGTGACGGCCGGCGAGGAACTGTGGGTCAAGATCATTGAACTCGACACCGCACGTCGCCGCATCAGCCTCTCGATCAAACAGGCCGCCGAGGGTGGCGAAGTCTCCGAAGAGTACCGTGAGGCCTTCGGTTCGCACGCCTACGACAACGAGGGCAACTACATCGGCGGCATCGAGTACGGCGAGTTCACCCCCGAGACCGAGGCGCAGGCCGCCTGGGCCGAGTACGCCGCCGAGGTGTCGCCCAAGACCGGCGACGACGCTGACGTCGTCGACGCGCAGGTTGTCGAAGCGAGCGACGGCGACGTCGTGAACGCCGTCGAGGCCGCTGAAGCGCCCACCGAATAACGTTTCCGAGAATCCCTCCCGGTCGCCTTCGGCGGTCGGGAGGTTTTTTTGGTTACGGCGGGGCTCCTACGGCACACTGTTCGATGTGACCCTCGAACCGGATACGAACGACGTGCCCGTGCTCTTCATCATGGTCGGTCTGCCCGCATCGGGCAAGACCACTCGGGCCAAGGAGATAGAAGAGGAACGACGGGCCTTGCGATTGACGCCCGACGAGTGGATGATCCCCCTATTCGGTGACCACGACGCCGACGGTAAGCG
>DATCFS010000220.1:0-6800 GCA_036509375.1 Acidimicrobiales bacterium | reverse complement strand
CTATCGCCGAAGAGAACGGGGTTGACTGTTTGATCGAACCGGCGCTTCCGACAATGTGGCCCGACTATCCCGCCGCGACGCTGACCACGGTCTCGGTCGCGGGCATCGGCGAGTCGTTCGAAGGGATCGGTCGTCCCGGTCACTTCGACGGGGTCGCCAGTGTCGTCGCCAAGCTGTTCGCACTCACCGGACCGTGTCGCGCCTACTTTGGCGAGAAAGATTTTCAGCAGTTGGCCGTCGTGCGTCAAATGGCGCGTGATCTCTCCTTCGATGTCTCGTTCGTCGCCTGTCCCATTCTTCGTGACGCCGATGGACTGGCGCTGTCCAGTCGCAACGCGCAACTGAGCGACGACGGGCGACGTCGCGCACTGGTCGTGTCACGGGCGCTGTATAACGCCCAAGAACATCCCGACACCGCGAGCGGCCATCGCCGCTCATTCGCTCGCTCGCTCGCTGACGGCGACGTCGTCGTCGCCTACGCCGACGTCGTGGACCCGATGACGCTTCGTCCGCTCGGTGACGACGACGAAGGCGTGGGACGGGCGCTGTTGGCAGTCGTCGTCGACGGCGTTCGTCTCATTGACAACGGCGACGTGGACGTAAAGAGAGGGGAGCACTGATGTTGCTCGCCATGGACGTAGGCAACACCGAGACGGTCATCGGACTCTTCGGGCCCGAGGCGCCCGACGCTCCCGACGCCATGGGGTTTGCGCGCGCGACCGACGAGCGCGGACTCGCGTTTCACTGGCGCATCTCGACAGTCGCGGACCGCACTCCCGACGAGCACGCCATGGTGCTCACTCAGTTGCTCGATCTCGAAGGGCTCGACCTGCGAACGGCCGTCAGCGCCATGGCTATCTCGTCGTCGGCGCCGATGGTGACGACGCAGTTGCGTCGTATGGCGAATCGTTGGTTCTCGGACCTCGACCTCACCGTCATTGGACCGGGCACGAAGTCGGGCATGCCAATCCTCTACGACAATCCCCGTGAAGTCGGAGCCGACCGGATCGCTGACGCCGTCGGTGCCTACGACCTCTATCCCGGCGCGTCCATCGTGGTGGACCTCGGCACGGCGACGGTCTTCGACGTCGTGAGCGCAAAGGGTGAGTACCTGGGTGGGGCGATTGCCCCGGGGGTCGCGATTTCGCTCGAAGCGCTCTACGCCCAGGCGTCGGCGCTGCGCTCGGTTGAACTCGTTCGACCGCGTTCGGTGATTGGTCGCTCGACGGTGGAGTCGATCCAATCGGGCGTCCTCTACGGCTTCGCGGCGCAGGTGGACGGCGTCGTCGAGCGAATTCTGGAAGAACTTGGCGAGGCGACAATTATCGCCACCGGAGGACTCGCGGGACTGATCGCACCCCACACCAAACACGTGCAACACATCGAACCGTGGCTTACCCTTCACGGATTGCGTATCGTTCATGAACGGAATCATTCGGGAGAGACTTCGTGACCTTGCCTTACACCTTCGCGCACAACGCCTTCGCGGCGGCGCTCCAGACCACTTACGCCGGCTTGACGGACGGCGAAGAGTCGGGCGTCACGGTGCGCGTGGCCGGACGCATGATGCTGTTGCGACGACAAGGGAAACTGGCCTTCGCGACGATGCGCGACTCAAGCGGCGAGATTCAGCTTTTCGCCCTGGCGCCCGTCACCGAGGAGTTCGAAGAGTTCGCGAAACTTCACCTCGGTGACTGGGTCGGCGTCACCGGCGAAGTGGTGCGCACCAAGCGGGGCGAACTCTCGGTCAAGGTCGTCACCTGGGTGCTGCTCGCCACGGCCTTGCATAACTTCGGCGACAAGTGGGCGGGCATCACCGACTACGACCTGCGTTACCGACACCGCGAGGCCGATCTGTGGGCCAATCCAATGACGCGCACGTCCCTGCAACGGCGAAGTGACGTGGTGCGATCGGTGCGCGAGCGCTGTTGGGCGCAGGGCTTCATGGAGGTCGAGACACCGATTCTCAACACGATCGCGTCAGGATCGGACGCGCGACCCTTCAGCACGCACCACAACGCGCTCGACAGCGACTTCTTCCTTCGCATCGCGCCGGAGCTCTGGTTGAAGCGACTGGTCGTCGGTGGCTTCGAGCGCGTCTTCGAACTCGGTCGCGTGTTTCGCAATGAGGGCGTCAGCCCTCGGCACAATCCCGAGTTCACGATGCTCGAGATCTACGCGGCGTACTGGAACTACGAGGACATGATGTCCTTCACCGAAGAACTCGTCGCGGGCGTTGCCATGGACGTGCTGGGCACGACCGAGATTGAGTACCAGGGCCGGCCCTTCTCCTTCGCGGCTCCCTGGCCGCGACGCACCATGGCCGATCTCGCCAGCGAGGCGGTCGGGGAAGACGTGTCGGTGCACACGTCGCGCGAACGCTTGGCGTCACTCTTGCGTGAACGCGGCGTCGACGTGCAAAGTTCGTGGGGGTCGGGCCGTTGCCTTTCGGAGCTCTTCGAAGTCACGTGTGAGGCGTCGCTCTGGAATCCCATCTACGTGACCGATTTCCCCGTCGAGATTTCACCGCTTTCTCGACGTCACCAGAGCGATTCCGAACTGGTCGAACGTTTCGAGTCCTACGCCATTGGCCGCGAGCTCTCCAACGGCTTCTCCGAGTTGATCGACCCCGTCGATCAGCGCGCGCGATTCGAGGATCAGGCGCGACTGGCCGCAGCCGGTGAACCCGAAACCATGCGCATCGACGAGGACTACATCAAGGCGCTCGAATGGGGCCTTCCGCCGACGGCCGGACTAGGACTCGGCATCGACCGTCTCGCGATGTTGATCGCCGACGAGTCGAACATCCGCGAGGTCATTGCGTTCCCGACGTTGAAGCCACTCGTCGACTAGTAGCTGGGCAAGTCCTCGAGCAGTGACGCGGTGAGCGACGAGAAGCCGCGAACGAGTGCTTCGTTTGGCAACACGCTGAGCGCGTTGTGCGCCTGCGCCAAGTAGTCCTGCGCGGCGAGCATCGTGCGCTCGATGCCGTCGGTCGCGACGACCAGCTTTCGAGCTCGCTCACGATCTTCGTCGTCGAGAATCGCTCCGAGGACCGAGCGCAGTTCGTCGCCGATGCTCGCGTCGCGCAAGGCGAAGATCGTCGGCAGATTGTAGATACCTTCGGCGAGGTCCTGACCGGCCGGCTTGCCCAATTCGTTGTCCGTGGCGGTGACGTCGAGGATGTCGTCGCGCAGCTGATAGATCATGCCGAAGCACCGGCCAAACTCGGTCAGGGCCTCACGCTCCACCTCGGGCCGTTCGGAGGTCAACGCGCCCACCCGACAACTCGACGACATGAGCGTGCCGGTTTTCCCCTCAATCGCTTCGAAGTAATCGGCCTCAGTGCGCTCAGTCGAAAAGGCCGTGCGCACCTCAGAGACCTGACCGCGGGTCAGTCCGGCGAGCGTACGGGCCATCAAGCCCGCGACATCGTTGCCGAGTTCGGCCGCGATACCGGCCGATCGGGCCATCAAATAGTCACCGGCGACGATGGCGATGAGGTTGCCGAAACGGGCGTTGACGCTGTCGACGTTTCGACGGACTTCAGCTTCGTCCATTACGTCGTCGTGGTAGAGCGACGCGAGGTGCATCAGTTCGAGTGCCACACCGCCCAGGAGGTCGTTCTGCGTCGCCGGACGGCCCCCGCTCGTCGCCGACGCAATGGCCAGAAGGGGCCGCAGGCGCTTGCCGCCGGCGTAGATCAGGTGCGTGGTGACCGCATCGAGGTACGCGTCGCCGAAGATGACCGATTCGGCCAAGAGGCTCTCCAGCCTCACCAGGTCGGATTCGACCGAAGCCAGTTGCAGATGCTCGTGCGGATTCACGGTTACAGCCTAATTGTTTGCCAGTTGACCATTCTTGGTGGTCGTGGGGGTGGGGTTCACCTGGCACAGTCGACCGGTACACTTTTACTTATTGACGCGTAAAGGATGACACTTGTTCGAACGATTTACTGACCGGGCCCGCCGAGTACTTGTGCTCGCGCAGGAAGAAGCACGCGACCTCAACCACGCCTTCATCGGTACCGAGCACATTCTGCTCGGACTGATTCGCGAGGGTGAGGGCGTGGCGGCCAAGGCGCTTGACGCCCTTGGCGTCACCTTCGACGTCGTTCGCGAAAAGGTGGAAGAGGCGATTGGCGCCAACACCAACCCCTCGCCCGGATCGCCCCCCTTCACGCCACGGGCGAAGAAGGTCCTGGAGCTTTCGCTGCGCGAAGCCCTCCAACTCGGACACTCCTACATCGGCACCGAACACATGCTGCTCGGTCTCGTGCGCGAGGGCGACGGCGTCGCCGCTCAAGTCCTCTCCGACCTCGGCGCCGACATGGCGCGCGTGCGTACCCAGGTCATCCAGATGATGTCCGGTCAGGCCGGCAAAGAGTCGGGATCCCAAGGTGCGACTGGCGGACAAAAGAGCGACCCCGAGGGCGCCGGTGGTTCGGCCGTTCTCGACCAGTTCGGCCGGAATCTCACGCAGTTCGCTCGCGAGGGCAAGCTCGACCCCTTGGTCGGGCGCGAGAAGGAAGTCGAGCGCGTGATGCAGGTTTTGTCACGTCGCACCAAGAACAACCCCGTTCTCATCGGCGAGCCCGGCGTCGGCAAGACCGCGATCGTCGAAGGACTCGCTCAGAAGATTGTCGCCAACCAGGTGCCCGTCACCCTCGCCGACAAGCAGCTCTACACCCTCGACCTCGGCGCACTGGTCGCCGGCAGTCGCTACCGGGGTGACTTTGAAGAGCGCCTGAAGAAGGTCCTGAAGGAAATCCGCACGCGCGGTGACATCATTTTGTTCATTGATGAGATTCACACGTTGGTCGGCGCCGGCGCCGCCGAAGGTGCGATCGACGCGGCCTCGATACTGAAGCCGATGTTGGCCCGTGGTGAACTCCAGACCATTGGCGCTACCACCATCGACGAGTACCGCAAGCACATTGAGAAGGACGCCGCGCTCGAGCGACGTTTCCAGCCCGTGAAGGTTGAGCAGCCCTCGGTGGCCATGACGATCGATATCTTGAAGGGTCTGCGCGAGGTCTACGAGGAGTTCCACGCGGTGAAGATCACCGACCAGGCGCTCATCGCCGCGGCCAACCTCGCCGACCGCTACATCTCGGACCGCTTCTTGCCCGACAAGGCCATCGACCTCATTGACGAGGCCGGTAGCCGCCTGCGAATCCGTCGCATGGACACCCCGCCGGCCGTTCGCAAGTTCGACGAAGACATTCTGCGCGTGCGCGCCGACAAGGAGTCGGCCATGGCGAGCGGTGCGCTCGAACAGGCCAAGGCGTTAGAAGAGCAGGAGCGAGACCTGGTCGCCAAGCGCGACGAGCTCGACCTCACCATTGAGGCCTCGGGCGGCGTCGTCTTCGACCTCGTCGACGAGGACACCATCGCCGAGGTGCTCGCGGTGTGGACCGGTATCCCGGTCTACCGCTTGACCGAAGAAGAGACCACCAAGCTGTTGCGCATGGAGGACGAACTCCACAAGCGCATCGTTGGTCAAGACGAGGCCGTTATCTCGATCAGCCGCGCCATCCGACGAACCCGAGCCGGCCTGAAGGACCCCAAGCGTCCCGGCGGCTCATTCATCTTCCTCGGACCGACCGGCGTTGGTAAGACCGAACTCGCCAAGACGCTGGCCGAATTCCTCTTCGACGACGAGGACGCACTGATTCAACTCGACATGTCCGAATACATGGAGAAGCACTCGGTCAGCCGTCTCGTCGGCTCACCCCCCGGTTACGTCGGGTACGACGAAGGCGGTCAGTTGACGGAAGCCGTTCGTCGCAAGCCCTTCTCCGTGGTGCTCTTCGACGAAGTGGAAAAGGCCCACCCCGACGTCTTCAATACGCTCTTGCAGATCTTGGAAGACGGCCGTCTCACTGACGCGCAAGGTCGCGCCGTGGACTTCAAGAACACGATCCTGATAATGACCTCGAACCTCGGTACCGCCGACCTGCGCAAGGCCGCCATTGGCTTTGGCAAAGTCTCGGACGTCGCGGACCACGAGCGCATGAAGGAGAAGGTCCACACGGCCCTGAAGGCCCACTTCCGGCCCGAGTTCCTCAACCGCATCGACGACACGATTGTCTTCCACGAACTGACCAAGGAAGAAGTGATCCTGATCGCCGACATGTTCATCACCCGTCTGCGCGACCAGTTGGCCCTCCAGGGACTCGGTCTCGAATTGTCGGCCGCCGCTCAGGGCTTCCTGGCCGACAAGGGTTACGACCCCGAACTCGGTGCTCGACCGCTCCGTCGGGCAGTTCAGCAGTACGTGGAGGACGCGCTCAGCGAGAAGATTCTCTTCAAGGAGTTCCGCGCCGGTCAGACGATCGTCGGCGATGTCGCCGAAGGCCCCGACGGTCCGTACCTGACTTTTGAGGGTGTCGAAGCGCTGCCGCCTTCGGTTGACTTCGAAGACCTCTCCGACAACGCCTAGATCCTTCGCGGACGTCACAGCACTCTCCTAGCCTCGCGAAGGTGAAGGTCCACCCGGTGCACGTCTGTCGCGAATGCGGCACGACCGCGCCTAGGTGGACCGGACGCTGTTCGGGCTGTGGCGAATGGAACACGCTCGACGAAGAACGGGCCACCGCGAAGATTCGAAGTACCGCGGTGACGACAACGTCGCTGCGCGACATTGGTGAAAGAAGCGCGAGCGTCCACTCGACCGGCGTCGGTGAACTTGACCGCGTGCTCGGGGGCGGCTTCATCCCTGGCTCGACGACGCTACTGTTCGGCGAACCGGGGGTGGGTAAGTCCACACTGGCGCTGATGTCGTTGCGCGCCCTCGCG
>DATCFS010000219.1:0-2029 GCA_036509375.1 Acidimicrobiales bacterium | reverse complement strand
CTGAAGGGACTCTTGAGTTCGACGGGTCACGACGGCGTGTCGTTCGTCAACGCTCCTCAGTTAGCGGCCGACCACGACCTCACGTACAGCGAGGTCTCTTCGATCGAGTCGGCGGAGTACGTCAACCTCATCAAGGTCCGTTCGGACGGTCACGAAGTGTCGGGCACGCTGGTCACGATCGGCACCAGAGTGGAGTCCCGCATCGTCGGTGTCGACGGACACGCGGTCGAGATTCCACCCACCGCGTCGATGCTGGTCGTGCACAACGACGATCGTCCCGGCATGATCGGCCTCGTAGGCGTCGCGCTCGGCGAAGCCGACATCTCGATCGTGTCGATGGCGGTCGGTCCCGATCCCGAGACGCACACCGCGCTCATGGTTCTCTCGACCGCGCTGCCGACACCCGCGACCGTGATGGAACGCCTTCGTGACACCGACGGCATCCAAGACATTCACCTGATCACGCTGCGGTAACCACCACTCAGCTCGAGTTGGACATTGACACCGTGTCACACGACGGCGGGCTCACGTCACCTCACCGTCGCGTGGACAGTCGTTACATCAAACTGACGAGGTCGACGCGCTCCATCACTTCGTCCGTCATCAGCGGGATCACGTCGAGCGCGGTCATGTTCTCACGAACCTGATCGGCACTCGAGGCGCCGGTGATGACCGTTGAGACGTGGGGATTCTTCGCACACCAGGCCAGCGAGAACTGGGCGAGGGAGACGTCGAGGTCGTCGGCGATCTTCTTCAGTTCAGCGACCTTCTGATTCTGCTTCTCGTCGGTCAGCATCTTGCGCAGCCACTCGTAGCCCGGCAACGTCGCGCGCGAACCCTCGGGTACTCCGTTCAAGTACTTGCCGGTGAGGAGTCCGGAGGACAGCGGAGACCAGATCGTGGTCCCGAGTCCGATGTCCTCGTAGAGCCGGCTGTACTCCTTCTCGACGCGGTCACGCCACAAGATGTTGTACTGCGGTTGCTCCATGACGGGCTTGTGGAGGTTGTGTCGATCCGCGATGTCCCAGGCCGCGCGAATCTCATCAGCGGTCCACTCCGACGTGCCCCAGTAGAGGGCCTGTCCGCGCTCGACCATGTCGCTCATTGCCCACACCGTCTCTTCGATCGGTGTGTTGGGGTCGGCTCGGTGACAGAAGACGAGGTCGACGAAGTCGAGACCGAATCGCTCGAGTGAACCTTCGATGGCTTGGCTGAGGTACTTGCGGTTCAGGGTGTTGCGCATATTGGGTCCGTCGTGCAGTCCCCAGTACAACTTGGTCGAGACGACGTAGTCGTGGCGCTTCCAGCCGAGTTCCTTGAACGCGGCGCCCATCACCCGCTCGGACTCACCGGCGGCGTAGGCCTCGGCGTTGTCGTAGAAGTTCACGCCCGCGTCGTGCGCGGCGGCGAGACACTCCGCCGCCTGGTGCGCGGTTTCGATCTGGTTGGCGTTCGCGAACGTGACCCAACTACCAAAGGAGAGCACGCTCACTTTCAATCCTGAACGTCCGAGTCGACGATATTCCATCTCTGCCATTGCTACTCCTTGGGTTGAATGCGCGATCGCGCTGAGGACTTACGCCTCGGGATTACGCGGGACGCTCGGCCACTCTTCAAAGGAAATCGAACTGTCGTCCTTCGGTCGTTTGACGAAGTACACGACGCCGGCGATGACCGCGCCCAACATGAGAATGAACATCAGTTTGAGGAGTGTTCTGAGCAGGCCCACGAAGATTCAGGTTAGTCCTCCCCACCTCTGGACATTTCAAGACGGAGCGGTAGGATGGTGCCGTGACTTCTGGCCAGAGCGAGCTGTTGCTGTAAAAGGGCGAGCCGCTGCTCGCCCTAGCCCCCGCGTTGGCGGGGGCCTTTTTGTTTCTCTCTGACCTTGACGAAAGGATGGACGTGCGCGAGAACCCCCAACAGCCCAGTCCCATGGCCTACGCCAAGTACCGGGCGACCGTACCCGTTGACCTGCCCGATCGAACCTGGCCCGATCGACGACTGACGAAGGCGCCGCGTTGGTGCA
>DATCFS010000218.1:0-2328 GCA_036509375.1 Acidimicrobiales bacterium | reverse complement strand
AGGTTGAGTCGTTAGTCACCCACTAACGGAGAGGTGTGACGACTTGAGCACTCGATTGGCCAAAAGCCGCGTTGACCTTTTAGAGGAGATAACGCCCGACGTCGAGCGCCTCTTCAATCGTCACATGGAAGCACCACGACTCTGGTTTCCGCACGAACAGATCAACTGGGGTGAGGGCGAGAGTTTTCTTAAACGACCTTGGTCGCCCGAGGACTACCCGATCGGCGACGGGGTTCGCAGTTCGATCTTCGTTAACCTGCTGACCGAAGACAATCTCCCGTATTACACCGACTCGATTCTTGAATACTCGCCGAGGGGCCACCCCATTCGCGAGTGGACCTGTCAGTGGACCATGGAAGAGAATCGTCACGCGATGGTCATGCGCGACTGGGTCCACATCAGTCGATGCATCAATCCAACGACGTTGGAAGAGGGCCGTAGGGTCCAGATGCAAAAAGGTGAAGTGCCCCACCCGGACACGTTCGCGGAACTCATCGCCTACGTCTCGTTCCAAGAACGCGCCACGCAGATCGCGCACCGCAACACCGGAGCGAAACTTCCGAAGGACGACAAAATCGGTCGCAACGTCCTAGCGCTGATCGCGGGCGACGAGACGAAGCACTACCTCTTCTATCGCGACCTCACGTTGGCCGCGTTCGCGATCGATCCCTCGGCGATGATGATCGCGGTTTCGAAACAGGTGAGCACCTTCGCCATGCCCGGCACCGGCATCCCGAGTTTCACTCGCCACGCCGTGCGCATCGCCAAAGAGGGAATCTACGGACTCGGCCAGTACTTGGGCGACGTGTTGACGCCGGTACTCGCGCTGTGGGACATCGAGCACTTGAAGGGGCTCAACAAAGAGGCGGAGATCGCCCGTGTCGAGCTGGTGAACGTCAAGGCGAAGATCGCCGAGTCGGTGGAGCGGATGGCTCACAAGGCGTCGCTCATCAAGACGTCAATCGGCGCCTCGCGCTAACGCGCCAGTCGTCACTCCTTCGTGTTGGCGACGGCGCGGATGTAGTCCTCGAACGCCTTCTGTTGTGACTGCACGGCCGCGACACGCCGCAGGTGCATCGCGCCACCTCGCGCGAGAAGGTAGACGAGACAGCCGAGCACCGGCAGCACGAAGATGAAGAGCACCCACAGTGCCTTCGCCGGTCCACCCAGGTCGTGACTGCTGAAGATGTCGAGCACGATATGAAAGACGAGGATCATCCAGAAGATGAACAGTGCGAAGTACAGCGTCGAGACGAAGACGTCCAACAGGGGATAGTTTGAAGCCAACACGGCGGTCCTTTCAGTGATCTCTAGTGCGAAGTGTAGGTTCCGTGCGGCGTCGAAGCGGTTGTCTCGTAAGGCGAAAAGTGCGGAGGTGAGGCGGCGGTGTGTCGTGAGAGCGAACGTCGCCTGTCTAGGATGTCGTCACTGGGGGTGCTTGGTGCGCAGTCTTTCTGAAGCGATCGCGGACGTCACCGCGGCGGGACAGCCGTTCGAGGTCATCGAGGTCGAACGCGACGGCGTGACGAATCGAGTCTTCAAGAACGCTCCGGCGACCCTCCGCCAGTTCTTCGACTCCGCACGCGGTGTCGACGAGACGTTCCTCGTGTACGAAGACGAGGAGTGGACGTTCGCCGAGGTGATGCGAGAAGTCGACGCCCTCGGCGACGCGTTGGTGCACCATTACGGCATCAAGAAGGGCGATCGGGTCGGCATCGCCATGCGCAACTACCCGGAGTGGGTGATCGCCTTTGGCGCCATCACGTCGGTGGGGGCGATCTCGGTCTCGCTGAACGCCTGGTGGACCGAGGACGAGCTCGACTTCGCCGTCAACGACGCCGGTCTGTCGCTGTTCATCGGCGACAGCGAACGGATCCTTCGCGCTAGTGCGTCGTGCGTGCGCGCGGGCGCGCGCCTGCTCGGTGTTCGACTGAAGGAAGAGACGACGTACGCCGCGGGCGTCGAGCGCTGGGAGGAAGTGGTCGTCAAGGGCGCCTCAATGCCCGACGTGGACTTTGACGCCGACAGCGACGCGACGATCCTCTACACCTCGGGTACCACCGGATTTCCGAAGGGCGCCGTCTCGACACACGGCGCGATCTGTCAGACGATCATGGCGTTCTCGTCGGGCGCCCCCATCCAGGCTGCCCGCCGAGATCAGCACGAGGAGGGGAGTGGTCAGGCGCCGTGCTTCATCTTGATCGTCCCGCTCTTTCACGTCACGGGTTGCGTGCCGGTGATGTTGTCGTGCTTTTCGTGGCACTTCAAATTGGTGATGATGCACCGATGGGACCCCGAGGCCGCGCTGCGCCTCATCGAGACACACCA
>DATCFS010000217.1:0-6384 GCA_036509375.1 Acidimicrobiales bacterium | reverse complement strand
CTCGGCGGGTCGATCGGACTGGGCGGTTCGCCCTCGAGGACTTGCGCGTTCATGGGCGAATCGGGATCGGCTTCGAGTGCCGCGCCGAGGAGAAACTCGGTGTACGGGTGGGCCGGCGACTCGTAGAGGGTGTCGGCCGGGCCGATCTCGCAGATCTTGCCGAGGTACATGACCGCCACGCGGTCGCTGACGTTCTTCACGACCGCGAGGTCGTGGGCAATGAACAGCAGCGTCAAGCCGTACTCCTGCTTGAGGTCCTCCAAAAGGTTCAGAATCTGGGCCTGCACCGAGACGTCGAGGGCGGAGACCATCTCGTCGCAGATGAGCAGTTTCGGACGCATGGCGAGCGAGCGAGCGATCGAGATGCGCTGGCACTGACCTCCGGAGAACTGGCGGGCGTAGCGATTGCCGTAGACGGCCGGGTCGATGCCGACTTTACCGAGCAAATCGCTAATCAGTTTGTCGCGTTCGGCACCGGTCACGGTCTTCCAACAGTCGAGCGGTTCGGCGACGATGTCCTTCACCCGACGGCGGGGGTTGAGGGAACTGATCGGGTCCTGGAAGATCATCTGCATACGCGTACGAGCGTTGCGGAGTGCTTTACCGGACAACTTGTTGACGTCGACGCCGTCCAGTTCGATCGACCCACCGGAGGGTTCCACGATACGCATCAACGCTTTACCGGTCGTGGACTTGCCACAACCTGATTCGCCGACGAGGCCGAGCGTTTCACCTTCAAAGATGTCGAAGCTCACCCCGGCGACCGCGCTCACCGCGTGGCGATGCTGGTGGAACGTGACCTCGAGGTCGCGGACCTTTAAGAGGGGCGTTCGTTCGTCCGTGGTGACGGGCACGGTCTCGTCGGTGACGTCGTTGGTCATGAGGTCGGCTCTTCTCCATTGACGGGCAGCGGATTCCAACAGGCGAACGAGTGTCCCGGTTCAACAGAGGGCTCTAACTCCGGTCGCACGAGGTGACACTTATCGGTCGCGAACTTGCAGCGCGGCGCGAAACTGCAGCCGTCGGAGAGTTTGAGCAGGTTCGGCGGTCGTCCGGGAATCGTGACGAGACGCGTGTGGCTGTGGTTGGAGACCTTGGGGGAACTCTCGAGCAACGCCCGGGTGTACGGCATGCGGTGGTGGTAGAAGACGTCGCGGGTCGAGCCCGTTTCGACGATTCGTCCGGCGTACATGACGATGATGCGCGACGTGCGGGTGGCGACGACGCCGAGGTCGTGGGTGACGAGGATGACCGACATCTTCAGACGTTCCTTCAACTCGTCAAGGAGGTTCAGTATCTGCGCCTGGATCGTGACGTCGAGGCCCGTCGTCGGCTCGTCGGCCATCAGCAGCTTCGGCGAGCAGGCGAGCGCAATGGCGATGACGACCCGCTGACGCATGCCGCCCGAGAGCTGGCCCGGATAGGCGCTGTAGCGCTCGGCCGGCGAGGGGATACCCACCAACTCCAAGAGCTCGATCGCGCGCGCCTTCGCGTCGGTCTTGCTCATGCCCAAGCGCACGCGCAACGACTCATCGATCTGTTTGCCGATGCGCATCACTGGATTGAGCGACGTCATGGGGTCCTGGAAGATCATGGCGACCTCGGTGCCCCAGATCTTTCGCTTCTCGTTCTCACTGGCGCCCACGACCTCGAAACCGTCAATCTGCGCCGAACCGGACACGGTGACGTTGGTGCGCGGTTGCAGTCCCATGATCGTGCGCGAAAGGACGGTCTTGCCCGATCCCGATTCGCCGACGATGCCGATGGTCTCGTTCTGTCCCAAATCGAAGGAGACGCCGCCAACCGCGGGCAGCGGTCCACCGGCCGTCGCAAAGGTGGTCGACAGGTCCTTCACGACGAGCAGTTTGTCGGGACTCACAGTTTCACCTCGGTGACGTCAAAGTGGCTGCGCAGTCGGTCGCCAATGAAGTTGAGACAGAGCAGGAAGAGACAGAGCGCGGCCGAGGGGAAGAGCACCAGCCAGGGGTTGGACGCGAGCACCGTGCGGGCCTCGTTGATCATGTTGCCCCACGACGGCGTCGGGGGATTGACCGAAAGTCCGAGGAAGGCGAGGGCGCCCTCCAACGTGACGACCGTGGCCACACCGATGAGGAGGAAGGAGATGCCGACCGGGGCAATATTGGGCAGCAGTTCCTTCATAAGGATTCGCCGGTCGGTGGCGCCCTGCACCTTGGCCGCGATGATGTAATCCTTCGTTGCGACATTGAGCGTCGCGGTACGGATGACGCGGTACACCAGGGGCACCGAGGCGAGGCCGATGACGAGGATGATCTTCAGCAGCGAACGCGGCGTCCAGAACGAGAGCACCGCGATGGTGGCAATGATGGCGGGAAAGGCGAGGAACACGTACATGACGGTCGTCAAGATTGCGTCGAAGCGGCCACGTCGGTGGGCCGCCAACATGCCCAGCGGCGCGCCCAGACCAAAACCAATGACCATCGCGCCCGTGCCCACGGCGATCGACACCCGTGCGCCGTACGTGACGCGAGCGAAGATGTCCCGGCCGAGGTCATCGGTGCCAAAGAGGTGGTGCAGACTCGGCCCCAGGTTGATGGCGCTGAAGTTCTCGTAGAGGGGATTCTGCAACGGCAACACGGCGGCGAAAATGGCGCCAATCACGTTGAGCCCGATCCAGGCGACACAGATCCAGAACAGGACGCCCAGCTTTTTCTTCTTCTCGGGCCGTTCGACGATCGAGTACTCCTCGAGGATTGAATGCTCGAGATTGTCACTCGGATGGTTGAAGCTACTCACGACTGATCCTCGGATCCACCATATTGATAATGAAGTCGAAGATGAAGTTGATGACGACCACCCCGACCGAGACGGTGAGCACGATGCCCTGTACGAGCAGGAAGTCGCTCATGTTGATCGCGGTGATCAGCGTGTAACCGAGACCGGGGATGGCGAGCAAGTACTGGACGACGAAGCCCGCCGCCAGAAGGCCGCCAATATTGACGCCGGCGGCACCAAGTAGTGCCACCGAAGAGGGGCGAAAGGCGTGCGACCACATGATGCGACGCTGACTGAGGCCCTTGGAGCGGGCCATCGTGATGAACTCCTCCTGCAACGTCGAGATGAGGTCACTTCGAAGGATTCGGTAGTAGACGACGAAACTGCCGATGGCCAACGTGATCGACGGCAGCGAGAGACTCTCAAGGTTGCCGAGTGGATCGGTGCCGAAGGAGACGTACGACGACGGGCCCGTATGAGGAACACCCAACTTGATGGAGATGAAGAGCACCATCAGGACGATGATGATGAACGGGGGAATTGACAACAGGGTGAAACTGCCGGCGCCGAGCAGTCGGTCGATCGGACCGTCGGGGCGCTTGGCCGAGCGCATGGCGGCTGGAATGGCCGTCGCGAAGGCCAATATCTGACTGAGGAGAATGATTTCGAGGTCGATGGGCAGTGCGGAGCGAATGGTGCTCGCGACCGAGGTCTGGGAGATGAAGGACGTGCCCAGATTGCCCCGCACGACGTTGCTGATCCACGTGAAGTACTGGAGATAAATAGGGTGGGCGAGGCCGAGTTGTCTGTAGAGGGCGGCCTTGGCCTCGGGGGTTGCGCCGAAACCGAGGATGACGGTGGCCGGATTACCGGGCAGTAGGTGAATCAAATAGAAACTACCCACAGAAATGACGAACACGATGCCGATGAGCAGCACCATTCGTTTCGCCACGTATCTGAGCATTTCCCCCCTCTAGTGAGACTGTTCCGACAATACTCAAGCCGGTCAGTGCCCTCGTGTCACTGGACCGTTGCGAGAGGTCCCCAATCGAACGTTTTCGACCGAATTCCCACGCGCACCACAACTCGCGGGCGTGTCACAGGGCGTCGCTACCGTGGTCATGTGAAAAGAATCGCCATAGCTGGCGGCATAGGCGCGGGAAAGAGTGCGGTGAGCGACCGACTGGTCGAGCGCGGCTACACGGTCATCGACACCGACGCGGTCGCGCGCACCGTGACCGCCGTCGGTCAGCCCGCCTGGCGAGCCCTGCGCGACGCGTTCGGCAGTGCCGTCCTTGGCCCCGACGGGACGCTCGACCGGGCGTTCCTCGCCGACGTCGTCTTTCACGACCCTTCGGCGCTGCGTCGTCTGAACCACATAACCCACGGGTACATTGGCCTCGACGTCATCGATCAACTGAACCGTGCCACCGGAGACGCCGTCTTCGTCGCCCTACCGCTCTTTCGTCCAGAACACCGAGCGGCTTTCCAGATCGACGAGGCCTGGGCCGTCATGGTGAGTCCCGACACGGCGGTGCAGCGACTGGTCGCACACCGCGGCTACAGCGTGGCCGACGCCCAGGCGCGACTCGCCAATCAAATCAGTAACGACGAACGCGCCGCGATTGTCGACCGCGTGATCTGGAATGAGGGTTCGCTCGACGATCTCTACGGGTTGCTCGACGACGCACTGAGCGAACTGGAGCCGGTTCGTGGATAAATTTCTCGTCGAATCGCCGTTCCAACCGGCCGGTGATCAACCGGCAGCCATTGCGAAACTGGCGCAGGGCGTGGAGGACGGTCTGCGCTTTCAAACGCTTGAGGGCATTACCGGCAGTGGCAAGACCGCGACCATTGCGTGGTTGGTCGAACACGTGCAACGCCCCACGTTGATCTTGGAGCCGAACAAGTCACTTGCCGCGCAACTCGCTTCCGAATTGAAGGAAATGCTCCCGCAGAACCGGGTGGAGTTCTTCGTCTCGTACTACGACTACTACCAACCCGAGGCCTACATCCCGCGCACGGACACCTTCATCGAGAAGGACAGTTCGATCAATGAAGAGATTGACCGTTTACGTCACGCCGCCACGTCGTCCTTGCTGACCCACCGCGACACCATTGTCGTGGCGTCGGTCTCGTGCATCTACGGACTGGGCTCGCCGATCGAATACCGCGAGCGAATGCTGCAGCTGGAAGTCGGTGACACCATTGACCAACGGGTGTTGCTGCGTCGACTGGTCGAGATGCAGTACAACCGCAACGAGTTGGTTCTCGACCGGGGAACCTTCCGCATGAAGGGCGACACGCTCGAGGTGCAGCCGGCCTACAGCAACGAGGCGATCCGGGTCTCCTTCTTCGGCAACGAGATTGAATCGGTCTCCTTCTTCAATCCACTCACGCAGGAGAGTCGCGGAAAGGTGAACGAGTTCACGCTCTTCGCCGCCTCGCACTACGCCACCGGCGCCGCCACGCTGCAGCGGGCCTGTCGCGAGATCGAGGACGAACTCCAAGTCCAGCTGGCAACGTTTCAGGCCGAAGGAAAGTTGCTCGAGGCGCAACGACTGCGCTCACGTACGGAGCACGACCTCGAAATGCTCGAACAGACCGGTGTGTGCGCCGGTATCGAGAACTACTCGGCCCACCTCGACGGACGTAGGCCCGGCGAACGTCCCTATACCCTGCTCGACTACTTCCCCGACGACTTCCTCGTCGTGATCGACGAGTCGCACGTCGCCGTACCTCAAGTGCGCGGACAGTACGCGGGGGACCGGTCGCGCAAGGAGACGTTGGTCGAACACGGCTTTCGACTGCCCTGCGCCCTCGACAATCGCCCCCTCAACTTCGACGAGTTCATGGAGCTCGTGCCCCAGATGGTCTTCGTCTCGGCGACACCCGGACCGTACGAGATCGAGCACAGCGACCAGATCGTGGAACAGGTGATCCGCCCGACCGGTCTGCTCGATCCCATCGTCACGGTGCTACCCACGAAGAACCAGATCGATGATCTGCGCGGCCGCCTCGATGTCGTGATCGAGCGCAATGAACGGGCCCTTATCACCACCCTCACCAAACGGATGGCCGAGGACTTGACCAACTTCCTCACCAAGGCCGGCTACCGGGTCCAGTACCTCCACAGTGACATCGACACGATTCAGCGCATTGAGATCCTGCGCTCGCTGCGACTGGGTGAGTTCGACGTGCTGGTGGGCATCAACCTTCTTCGTGAGGGACTCGACCTTCCCGAGGTCTCCCTGGTCGCCATCCTCGACGCCGACAAAGAGGGCTTCCTGCGTTCACGTTCGGCCCTCACCCAGACCATTGGTCGGGCGGCCCGAAACTCGAACGGTCAGGCCGTTCTCTACGCCGACCGGATGACCGACTCGATGCGCGCCGCCATCTCACTCACCGAACGGCGCCGAATGCTCCAAATCGAGTACAACGCCGAACACGGCATCGAGCCCACGACCGTGATGAAGAACGTGGCCGATATTCTCGGGCGCCTGCGGAGCGAATCGATGCCCGAGCCCCTCAACAGGGTCCACGGCGTCTCGTCACTGGAGGACATGCTCCCCGACGACCTCTCGCTCGAAGTGGCCCGGGTGGAGAAGGCCATGCTCCTGGCGGCGTCCG
>DATCFS010000216.1:0-12886 GCA_036509375.1 Acidimicrobiales bacterium | reverse complement strand
GTCCGCCGACCTCCAACGAACTACGAGGTGAGTAGACCGGTCTCCTCGGCCCACTTCCAATGCATTCGACCGTGGTCGGCGTTGGCGCCAAGTACGCCGCCCACCGATCCATCGGCCCACGGCGCCCCGGGTAGCTTCTCGTCGAGTTGAGCGTCGTTCAATTCGGACATCAGTTGTAGCGTCACCGCGCGGGCATTGGCGGTGAGGGCGACGACCTCGCTGAGGTCGTCGTCGTGGTGCTCATGTTGCCATTCCTCGGTCATTGCGTGCACCAACTTCATGATGTCGTCACGGGTTCGGGGCAGGCCGTCGTCATCTTCTAAGAGACCAACGGGATTTGAACCGCCCGCGAAGTGGCGTCGAATCATGGCGGCGAAGTTTCGCTCGATAAGTGCGAGATGAGCGAAGTGATCGAGCGCGGTCCAATGATTTTCAGGATCGTGTTCACTGGTTGTCACCGGTCGGTGTAACTGCTCGTCCGTCAATGCGCTGAAGCGCTCGAGCACCCAGTCACGTCCCTCATTGAGTTTTAGTTCAAGTTCGACACGGTTCACTGGTCCCCCTCAGGTCGAAACAACCGTAGAGCACAACGTGACAGAGCGTTGGAACATGGCACAACGATCAAAGACGAAATTGCGCCATCTTCATATCGACTCGGTAGCCCGACGGTGTGTCCATCAGGGGCGTACCTTCGGCCCAATACTGTTCGAGCGCGCGCGTCTCGTGACCGAGCGGTGGGTAGCCGCCTGCTCGAACCACCCGCCACCATGGAAGGTCAGACCCGTACCTCGACATGATGAGACCAACGGCGCGCGCGGCACGAGATCCAAGGGCCGCTGCCACGTCGCCGTAGGTCATAACTCGGCCGGCGGGGATAGCGGCCACGATGTCCATCACGCTCTCAACGAAATCTGATGTGGAGTGGTCATCATCGAAGTTCAACGATGATTACTCCGAGACGACGAATAGTGCGAAGCCGTCGTATCCCTTGCTACCTACCGTCTGCACCGCCGTGCCGTCAAGTCGACTCTCGGAGGCAGCTTGCTCAAGGAACGTACGGACACCCACCACGCGTGGATCCGTACTCTCGATGTTGGCGACTTCGCCATCTCGAATCACGTTGTCAGCCACGATGACGGTACCAATTCGCGAGAGGCGAAGTGAGAGGTCGAGGTACTCCGGGTAGCCCTCCTTGTCCGCATCGATGAAAATGAAGTCGAAGGGCTCACTTCCGTCGTCGATCATTTGGCGTAGGGAGTCAGTTGCCGGTCCGACCCGTATCTCGACAACCATCTCAACGCCCGCACGTGTGAGATTTTCTCGAGCAACCTTTGCGTGATGAGGATCTAGCTCCAGTGAGACGAGAGTACCGTTGCCCGGTAGCGAGCGGGCGAGCCAAATGGTGCTGTACCCACCGAGGGTGCCAATTTCGAGCACGCGAGATGCGCCACTCATTCTCGAAAGCAACATAAGTAACTTGCCTTGATTCGGCGCAACGTTGATTTGCGGAAGCCCAGCTTCGTCACTGTTCGCCAGTGCCTGGGTGAGCGTTTCATCGGCCGACACGAGAAGCGCCACTAGATACTGATCTACGGCTGTCCACTTTTCTTCGTTCATCCGTGAAGTATGTCATAGCGTCGGTGTCTCTTCGTATTGAACAAACTCCAGTCGCTCACAACGTCGGAGACTCGGAGGTGATTTCGGAGAAGCGCTGTACGTCGATGTTGCCACCTGAGATGATGACGGCGACACGTTGGTCCATGACGTCCATCCGGCCAGATATGAGCGCGGCCACCGCGGTGGCTCCACTCGGTTCGGCCACGATCTTCATTCGTTCGAATAGAAATCGCATCGCTGTTCGAATCTCGGTGTCGGTCACGGTGACAAACCCTTCAAGGAGGGGAGCGGCAATTTCGAAATTGAGTTGACCCGGAACGGAAAGCTGTTGACCATCCGCAATGGTCGGACCGACCTCGACAGTCACTCGCTTTCGCGCCGCCAACGAACGCTGCCAATCATCGGAGGCCCCCGGCTCAACTCCGAATATCCGTACATTCGGCCGCGCTGCCCTCGCGGCAACCGCGCAGCCTGCAAGTAGTCCACCTCCTCCGGTAGGTACCAAAAGCACGTCCAACGACTTGACCTGTTCGACGATTTCTCGACCGGTGGTTCCGGCCCCAGCGATGACGTAGGGATCGTCATACGCGTGCACGATGGTGGCCCCGCGTTCGTCAGCCAATTGTGCCGTCAGCAATTCTCGATCTGCGGTGTATCGGTCGAAGAGGACGACTTCCGCCCCGTAGGCGCGCGTCGCGTTGAGCTTCGACATTGGCGCATCACTGGGCATCAAGATTGTCGCCTTCGCGTCACAAAGGCGCGCGGCGAGTGCCAGGGCCTGAGAGTGGTTCCCAGATGACGATGCGACGACGCCTCGGGACAGTTGCTCGCGAGAGAGGGTCGAGACTCGATTGAAGGCCCCTCGAAACTTGAACGCGCCGACGCGCTGAAAGTTCTCGGCCTTGATGAAAACGTGAGCACCCACCATTTCATCGAGCGCTGCGCACGTCAGTATCGGTGTGCGATGGGCCACCCCGTGGAGTCGGTGCGCCGCTGCTTCAATATCGATGGCGTCGATGTCACTCACTTTCGGTCGTCATTCTTCATCGGTCGTGCGGGCCATGAACTGTCGGCCCCGTCGTTACTGTTCGTCTACTCCGCGTCGAGGTGTTGGAATCACCGGTGCGTGTCCTCGGCGATACACGAGGAGGGTGCGCTCGAATTCAATCAGGACAGTGCCGTCTTGATTGAAGCCGGTGGTTCGCACCGTGACGACGCCCACGTTCGGGCGACTGTCGGAACGTCTCAGGTGCAAGACCTCAGATTCGGAATAGACGGTGTCGCCCTCAAAGAGGGGGTGAGGAAGTCGCACCCGATCCCACCCAAGATTGGCCATGACGTTCTGAGAGACGTCGCTAACACTTTGGCCCGTGACGAGAGCGAGGGTAAGAGCGGAATTCACGAGCGGGCGACCGAACTCGGTTTGGGCGGCGTAGTGCTTATCGAAATGGATCGCTGCGGTGTTCTGGGTAAGCAGGGTGAACCAGGAATTGTCCGTTTCGGTAATCGTTCTGCCGAGGGCGTGATGGTAGACGTCGCCCACGTTGAAATCCTCGAAGAATCGCCCTCGCCAACTTTCGACGTCCGTCATCGACCTCCAACCGCCTGATCTCGTGGTGAACTGGTAGACGAATGCGCGGGCATCTCGACGCTCAGCGATTGAAGAGCAGCTGGACGAGTTGGCCGGAGTTTCGAAGGTGTTCGCGCATGGCGTCTTCCGCCGTACTCGAGTCTTGACTCTCAATCGCCGTTAAAAGCTTGTCATGCGAGAGCATGGAGTCCGCGCGCGCGGGACGATCGCGCCAGTACAGACGCCAAAATCGCAAATTGTGCGACAACAGACGTTCGGCGGCCTCTTGGAGGATCGGATTCTTAATCATGTGTACCAAGAAAGCGTGCACCGCGAGATCGGTTTGCAAGAACTGCTCGTAGTCACCGGTCAGTCTCGCGGCATCGGCCGCCGCGACCAACCGCTTCATCTCTTCCAGGTCACCTTGACTCACGCGCGTGGCGGCGATGTAGGCGATACCGCATTCGATCGTCTCGCGTGCTTCGAACATCGCCAGGACGTCTTCGAACGTTATGGGCGCCACGATGACACCTCGTCGCGGAAGGATGGTGACGAAGCGGTCAGCGGCCAGACGAGCGAGTGCCTCGCGAACAGGCGTGCGGCCATAACCGAGTTCGGTGGCCAAGAACTTCTCATGAAGGACCGCACCAGGAGGCAAGGAAAGATCGACGATACGCGTCAAAAGCAAGGCGTAGGCCGCGTCGCTGTCGCGCTGCTCAGCGGGCGGAGCCTCGTCAAGTTTTACGTTCATTCCATCGACCTTTCCACGTTTAGCCCCCGAGCCGTGGTCGAAAGGCTAACGGGCGAAGAATTTTTGGAGTCATCCTTGACGACGTCGACTACCTGATGTATCTTAACCACGCACTCTGATATATCAGAGTGCCGAGGCAAATTTAGCAGTGATCGATTCGACACTGCAAGATCGAAGGGGGAGTTCATGGCCAAGGTAGAAAGCCCATCACCGGGGACGGAGGCGGCGTCACCGCATCGACTGGAAAAAGGTGTTCTGAGTATTCCGAACGCCATCGCGCTGTCCGCCGCGGCGATGGCGCCGGTGTTGGCGGTCGTGCTGAATGCACCGGCCGCTGGACCCGACGCCGGCGCGGCGTTGCCACTCTCGTTTCTCGTGGCGTTCGTGGCCTGCCTCCTCGTCGGCAATTCAGTCGTGCAGTTCGCCCGTCGTTTGCCGTCGGCCGGATCCTTCTACACGTTTAACAGTGCCGGTCTCGGCTCGGAGGCCGGTTTCTACACCGGTTGGCTCTTCTGGATCGGCTACGCCATCCTCGCCCCGGGGCTCTTCACCGCCTTCGGGTCGTTTGTCCACGATTACTTCCTTTCTACCTTCAACTCCAATGTGCCGTGGTGGTTGTTCTCACTCTTCGCCATGGCCATCATCCTGGGCCTGTCGCTGCGTTCGATTCGAGCGTCGGTGAACGTGGACCTCGTCCTTTTGGTGCTCGAAGTGATCATCTTCTTGGTGCTGTCGGTGCTGGCCATTACCCACGCGGGGGCCGGCAATTCGCTCAAAGCGTTCGTTCCAAGTAGCGCCCCCCGAGGCGTGTCGGGCGTGGGCTTAGGTGTGGTCTTTGGAATCTTGTCGTTCATCGGGTTCGACGCCGCAGCCACGCTCGGTGAGGAAACAAAGAATCCGAAGCGCAACGTCCCGATGGCGGTGAGCGGCGCCTTGATCTCCGTGGGCATCTTCTACGTCTTCGCCATGTACGCACTCACCGCGGGGTACGGACTCAACAAGCACTCCAACCTGCTCAAGTTTCTGGGCGACCCCAACCCCTTCGTGACCCTGGGCCATCACTACGCCTCGTGGCTGCTCCAACCAATCGAACTCGCGGCCATCGCCGGACTATTCAGCTGCTTCATGGCCATCCATAACACCACGGTGCGCGTCATGTTCTCCATGGGTCGTGATCGGGTGCTGCCAATCTCGTTCGGACACGTGCACCCGAAGTGGTTCTCCCCGTACGTGGCGATCATCGGTCAGACAATCTTCACCGTCGCGATCGGTCTGGCCGGCGGTGCCTGGCTCGGCCCGGGCGCGACCGGTAACTACGGGTTCACCGGCTCGATCGGCACGGTGGCTATTGTCATCGTGTACTGCATGTGCAATATTGCGCTCATCCGCTATTTCTGGAAGTTGCCGGAGCGCAACTGGCTGCGCCACATCCTTATTCCGGTCCTCGGCGTTGCCGCCATGGCCTACCCGCTCTGGAGCGTCGCCAAGCCCGGTCAGAGTTGGCCCTACAGCCTCGTTCCTTGGATCACCTTGGCGTGGTTGGTGCTCGGAACCGTGTTGTTGTTGGTCTACCGTCAGAAGTCGCCGGAAAAGATCGCGGCCATCGGAACCTTCGTCGCCGACGATGAGTTGCCGGCCGGTGAAGAGGATTCGAGCTTGCTCGTCGCACGCACCACGTCCCTCCAACACCCCACGGTGAAAGAAGAGGTGGAGCAGCACCCCGAACTCTTGGAGGATTGAGTCTCTTGATTGAAGTGCACGGCAAAGGCGTCTACACCGAACTGGCGGAGTTGGTCGAACCGACGCACACCGCCTTACTGGTCATTGACATGCAGATCGACTTCGTCGACCCGAGCGGTCTGTTCGGGTCGATGGGGGTCGACCTGTCGATGTACGACGAGTCTCGCCCGCGGATGGCCGAACTGGTCGACGCCGCTCGCAATCACGGGGTCCTGATCATTCACGTGCAAAATACGCAGTTGGCGGACCACATGAGCGACTCGCCCGCCCAACATCGATTCAACCTTCGAATGCACGGCGAGGTCCGCCAGGGTGACCTGCCGCTGACCTATACGGTTCCCGGGACGAGGGGTCACGAGTTCGTCAGCGATTTTCAACCTCGCGAAGACGAGTTGGTGGTGCGCAAGTACCGCTCCAGCGGTTTTTGGGGCACCAACCTCGACATGCTCCTTCGCTCGAATCGGATCGAGACGGTCGTGGTCACCGGGTGCACGACCGAAGGTTGTGTCGAGTCGACCGCTCGCGACGCGATGTTCAACGACTACTACGTCGTCATCCCGGAAGACGGTGTCGCGAGCGACGATCGAGCACAACACGAGGCCTCGATGCTCTTGATGCGCCATCGCTTCGATCTGTCGAACACCGGTGCGGTCCGCGAGGTGTGGGCGACGTCGCACAATTCGAAAGGAAGTAACAGCAGTGGGCAAACTTGAAGGAAAGGTCGCCCTGGTTACCGGCGCGGCGTCGGGCATCGGTCAAGGTATCGCCATTGCGTTCGCCCGTGAGGGCGCCGACGTCGTGGTCGTCGACCTCGTCGACGAGTCCCGCGCGAAAGAGACGATGCACGCCCTCGCGGCCCTCGACCGCGATTCGTATTTTATTCAAGCCGACGTCAGTGACGAAAGCAGCGTCGCGGCCATGGCCGAGGCCGCTCTCGCTCGATTCGGTCGCGTCGACGTATTGGTGAACAACGCGGGCGTCTTCAGCGAAGCCCTTCTAGAAGAGATGACGGTGGCCCAGTGGGATCACGTCCTCAACACGAATCTTCGCAGCGTGTTCTTGTGCACGAGGTCTCTGTTGGGTCAGATGCTCGAACGCGGCAACGGTCGCATCATCAATATTGCGTCCCAACTGGCCTACCTCGGCGGGGTGTCGGCAACGCACTACAGCGCGAGCAAAGCCGGCATCATCGGGTTCACCAAGGCGCTCGCGCGAGAGGTGTCGCACCGCGGTGTGTTGGTCAACGCCATCGCCCCCGGCGCGATCGAGACGCCGCTCCTCGAGAGTGAGACCGAGGAGTGGCGCAGCGCGAAGCTCGCCGAGTTGCCGATTCGACGTTTCGGCCGCGTTGACGAGGTAACCCCGACCGCCGTACTCCTGGCGTCCGAGGACGGCTCGTATTACGTCGGGGCCACGCTCGGTCCCAACGGCGGGGACGTCATGGTATGAAGATCGTTGACGTCATCTATACGCCGGTCGCGACCGGTTTTTTCCGAGACGACCAGGTTGCCATTCGCGCTGGGCGGGATCGTGACGGATTTTTCTATTTGGGCACTCCGGTGACCCCTGGGTTCCGCGCGATTCGTGAGCCCGGCATGGCGGTGTCGGTGAGCTTGATCCTCTCTGACGGACAGGTCGCCCTCGGGGACTGCGCCGAAGTGCAGTACGCCGGCGCAGGCGGCCGTGCCCCCTTGGCCAGCCTGGATGAACTCCTCGCGCAACTCACTACGCACGTGACGCCCCGTCTGGTTGGACGAACGGTTGACGGATTTCGTGCGGCGGCCGAGGAGATCGACGGCGTCGAAGTGGGCGGCGTTCCCCTCGCGACGCCCGTTCGCTACGGCGTCACCCAAGCGCTCTTGCACGCCGCGGCCTTGGCGAGAGGGCGGACCATGGCCGAGGTGGTCCGGGACGAATACGACATTGAGCGCGAGATCGACGCCGTCGCGCTCTTTGCCCAGTGCGGGGACGATCGCTACACCAACGTCGACAAGATGATCCTGAAGGAGGTCGACGCGCTGCCGCACGGACTCATCAACGAAGTGGACAAGAAGTTGGGGCGACACGGAGAGATACTCCTGGAGTACGTGTCGTGGCTGCGCGAGCGGGTCCTGCGTGTTCGCACTAATCCGAACTACGCGCCTCGACTCCACTTCGACACCTACGGCACCATCGGCATTGCCTTTGACGGCGACCTCGAAAGGGTGGTTACCTATCTGGAGGCGTTGTGCCAGGCGGCTGCTCCTTTCGAGCTCTGGGTGGAACATCCCATCGACGCCGGCAGCCGTGACGCCCAGGTGGCCACCTACGCCGAGTTGCGCTCGCTGCTCCGGGATCGCGCCATCCCCGTCGCGATCGTCGTCGACGAGTGGTGCAACACCTTGGAGGACATCGATCTCTTCACGAGCGCGCAGGCCGCCGACGTGATCCACGTGAAGACGCCCGACCTTGGTGGTCTCAACAACGCCATCGAGGCGATGCTCCTGGTACACGAGCGTGGACTTCGCTCGTACTGCGGTGGCACGTGCAACGAGACCGACGTCTCAGCGCGCGCCACGACTCAGGTGGCAATGGCCTGCGGGGCCGATCAGGTCCTGGCCAAGCCCGGCATGGGCGTCGACGAGGGCATCATGATCGTGCGAAATGAGATGGTCCGCACCCGAGACCTGATCCGATGGCGACGCGACCATCGAGCGACCTCGGACGCGGTCGCATGAGGCCACTGGAGGACGTCCGCATCCTGGCCATTGAGCAGTACGGTGCGGGACCATTTGGCTCGGTCCAGTTGGCCGATCTCGGTGCTGACGTCATCAAGATCGAAGACCCGGGCGTTGGCGGGGACATTGGACGCTACGTGGTGCCGCTCCAAGACGGTGAAGACAGTATTTTCTTCGAGACGTTCAATCGCAACAAACGAAGCGTGAGCCTCAATCTCACTACCGCGGCGGGACGCACCGTCTTCGAGGAACTCGTGCGAGTCAGTGATGTGGTCTACTCCAACCTGCGCGGCGACGTTCCCGAACGGCTGGCCATTCGTTACGACGATCTGAAGCATGTCAATCCGAGAATCGTCTGTTGTTCACTCAGCGGTTACGGCATGACTGGCCCCCGGCGAGCCGATCCCGGTTACGACTACGTTCTCCAGGGACTGACGGGATGGATGGATCTGACCGGTGAGCCGGATGGTCCACCGACCAAGTCCGGTCTGTCGCTGGTGGACTACTCGGGTGGGTTGGTGGCGGCGATATCGATGCTGGCGGCGCTGCACGCGGCGCGTCGCGACGGCGTCGGCACCGACTGTGACGTGAGCCTCTTCGAAACGGCGATGTCGATGTTGACGTACCCGGCGGCGTGGGAGTTGAACGGTGATTTCGTTCCTCGCCGCACCCATCATTCGGCGCACCCTTCCATCGTGCCGTTTCAAGTCTTTGAATCGAAGGACGGTTGGATTGTCGTGGCCTGTCCCAAGGAGAAATTCTGGCGTCGGTTGGTGGAGGCAATGGAGCTGGAGGAACTGGCCAGCGACCCGCGCTTTGAGGGCTTCGCGGCTCGTCGAGAACACGCGCGGGAGGTCCTGTCGATTCTGGAGCGTGCGTTCCTGTCGCGCTCGACCAGTGAGTGGGAAGCGATTCTGAGCGCGGCGCAGGTGCCGTGCGGACCAGTGAACTCCGTGGCTCAAGCCCTCGCGGACCCGCAAAGCGTCGCTCGCCACGTCGTGGTGTCGACCGAACATCCTCGTTTCGGCGAAGTGCGCCAAGTGGCGAGTGCCGTTCGGGTCGGTGACGAGCCGGCGACCCACCGACGCGCACCGCGTCGCCACGAGGACGCCGACGCCATCTTGGGTGACCTGCTCGGCTACTCCGAAGAGTTGCGGTCGGAGTTGTCAGCCGACGGTGCCTTCGGCGCGGACTTTTCCGGCGCGCGCTCGACGAAATGTGAACGAATGGACGAGCAATCAAAAATAAGGGAGACAAATGTTTGATCTGACCAATCGGGTGGCAATCATTACGGGCGCCGCCTCGGGCATCGGGGCGGCGACGGCACGCGTGTTCGCGGCAGCTGGTGCCGACCTGGCACTGGCGTGGTATCCGCCTGACGGGCACGACATCGAACTAGTGCGACGTGACGTCGAAGCGCTCGGAAGGAAATGCGTCGTCGAAGCGATTGACGTGACCTCGACGAGCGACGTCGCGCGCTTGACGGCGCGCGCGGTGGACGAACTCGGCGCCGTCCACGTCGTCGTAGCCAACGCCGGCGTCGCGCGCACGGTCTCGTCCGAGGCGCTCGACGACGAGGCGTGGAACCTGGTGGTGAATGTGGATCTTCATGGCGTCTGGCGCGTCTTTCGCGAGTGCATTCCCCACATGAAGCGTCAGGGCTTCGGAAGGCTGATTACGACGTCGTCGGTGGCGGGCACCGTCTCGGGATGGCCCGAGCACTCCCACTACGCCGCGGCCAAGGGTGGTCTCGTCGGACTGGTGAAATCGTTGGCCGTCGAGCTCGGGCCATTTGGCATCACGGCCAACGCGGTCGCCCCCGGCGTGATTCGGACTCCGCAGGCGCTGGACCCGGTCAACTCCCTCGGGCCCGAGGCCCTCGAAGCGGTCGGCCCCAAAGTCCCCGTCGGACGAGTAGGGACCCCGGAGGACATCGCCTACGTCTATCAGTTTCTCGCGAGCGACGAAGCCTCGTACGTGAGCGGTGAACTGATCGTGGTCGATGGCGCCCGCAGCCTGGCCGGGCTTGATTGACATCGTGGCGAGCGTCGTTTCTCTAGGACAAGGAGCAAAAAGATGAATGAACAGTTTTTTCGACGGACGGACCTTGAAGAGGGCGTCCCCGGGCCGCCACGCGAACTCGTGGGCTACGGCGAACATCCGCCGGTAGTCAGGTGGGCGAACGGCGCGAAAGTGGCCATCCAGATCGTCATCAACTATGAGGAGGGATCGGAAAAGACGTTCGCCATGGGCGACGGGGTCAACGACGGACTCTACGAATTACCATTCGCCGTCGATGACCAGCGCGACCTCGCGGTCGAGTCGATGTACGAGTACGGCTCTCGCGCCGGCATTTGGCGACTCTTTCGAGTGTTCGACGCCGCCGGCGTGTCTGTCACCTTCTTCGCGGCCGCGGTGGCGCTCGAACGCAACATCGAAGTAGCCAAGAAACTCGCGGCGCGCGGTGACGAGGCGGCCGGACACGGATTTCGTTGGTCCAATGCCTACGAGATGACCCGTGACGAAGAGCGCGAGGCGATGAAGCTCGCCGTCGCCTCAATCGAGCAGACGACCGGTACCCGTCCGGTCGGTTGGTACTGCCGAGAGATGAGTGTGAATACTCGAGAACTGGTGGTGGAAGAGGGCGGCTTCTTCTACGACTCCGACACCTACAACGAGGACTTGCCCTACTGGACGGAGACCAATGGCACGTCGCACTTGGTGGTGCCCTATTCACTGGTCGTGAACGACGCCCGTTACATCGTGGGCACCGGTTACGGAAGCCCCGAGCAGTTCTTTGAGACCGCGAAAGCCACTGTCGATCGTCTCCGAAACGATGGTGACGAGGTGGGTCGAATGATGTCGATTGGGATCCATCCTCGGGTGAGCGGTAACCCGGCCCGGGCCGACGCGCTGGCGCGCTTCATCGCCTACGCGCAACAGTATGACGACGTGGCCTTCATGCGCCGAATCGACATCGCCACGACGTTCGCCGAGCAGGTCCCCAAGCCTAAGTGACGGTGCTGAGGGTTCGCGATGAACTACGAGCTTGACGACGATCGGGAGCGACTCGATCTCGACGTGGTGTGGACATATCTCTCTACCGACGCCTATTGGAATCGATGGCCACGTCGCGAGGACATGGAACTTCAGTTTCAAAATGCGCGGCGGGTAATCGGAGCGTACGTCGCCCAGAGCGACGAGTTAATCGGATTCGCCCGGGCCGTCTCCGACGGCGTGAGCGATGCGTACTTGGGTGACGTGTACGTTGCGCCGACCCATCGTGGGCGCGGCGACGGAGGACGGATGGTCGAAGCGATGGTCGAAGAGGGACCCGGGGCGCGCTTCAGATGGCTCCTCTCAACCCGAGACGCCCACCAACTTTACTCCCGCTACGGATTTGGCCCACCGGACGAACGGTTAATGGAACGGCCGGGTCGATTCGCCAGAACCGTCGACGATTCGTGATACCGCCCGTCTTGGTCGGACGTAGCCATAAAGTCGCGGAAGATAGAAGGCGACTGGTGACGATGGCGGACGTCAAGGTGTAGTCCGGTGAAATCTTCGTTGAGTGGCCCAGTGAGAAGGAGCAGGATGTGAGTGACCTATTTGTCGACGAGTCCCGCGACATCGACGCATCAGCTGCGCACATTTTTTCGATTGTGTCTGATCCGGCGATGCACCCGGACATCGACGGTACGGGAATGTTGCGCTCAGCGGCGGAGAACCAAGTCATGTCAAAAGTGGGGGACGTGTTTTTCATGTCCATGACCCATTGGGACAGGGGCAACTACGTGATGGAAAATCATGTCGTCGAGTTCGAGCAAGATCGTCGCATCGCTTGGGAGCCTGTGGCGCAGGTCAGTGAGAAGGGTGATTTCGATTCGACTGACCGCTTTGCCGAGCCTCGATGGTGGGGATGGCAATTGAAGCCCCTGAGTGACGATAGAACCCGCGTGACCGAGTTCTATGAATGCAGTCGTTTGTCTGATCGTCTTCGCGAGTTCATCAAAAACGGAGAATTCTGGAGGCCCGCAATGGTAACCAGCTTGGAGAATCTCGAGCGATTGGCGACGAAAAGAGATGGTAAAGCCCTCGAAGGTGATCAATCAGAGACTGCTTCTCAGTTCGCAGAACTTTTCCAAGGTGATTGACGCGGAAGTCCGGAGAAAGTCCAGAACCGTTAACGAATTTTCTTGAGAACGGACCACCGTTCGGGATCAAGACTTGTTTGTGGAGGTAAGGAGATTCGAACTCCTGACCCCTTGCATGCCATCGACTCGAAGCCAGTTCGACGAGGTTCGCCGTGGTCCAATTCCCTTGCAATTACTGGATAGTTCAACCGGCTCCGTTCACAGAAATCTGTCTTAATTCAACTCAACTGCTGAAGTAACTGCTGAAGTTCTTCCATTGCTAGCCGTGCAAGGGGTCAACAGAAGGATGACTCTTCGCATCTGGTTGCACATTGGTCTGGGCACCTTATCTCGGATC
>DATCFS010000215.1:0-2276 GCA_036509375.1 Acidimicrobiales bacterium | reverse complement strand
CGGAGGGGCCTAGAATCGCGGTGAGCGATCCCTCAGGGATCTCCGCCGTCACGTCGTCGACGACGGGAACGGACGCGTAGCGCTTCGTGAGGTGGCTAAGCGAGATCGACATGCCGATTCCTCTCACGGGCGCGCAGACATGAAAGAATTATGAGCGCGACGATGCTGATGCTCGCGAGCACGAAGGCCCCGGCGAAAGCGCCCAAGCTGTCGAAGTTTTGGTCCCAGACCGCGAAGATGTAGATCGGCAAAGTTTGCGTCTTTCCCGTAATGTCGCCCGAGACGACGAGGACGGCACCAAACTCGCCGAGGGTTCGCGCAATGGTGAGCGTTACGCCGTAGAGGACGCCCCAGCGGATCGCCGGCAGGGTCACCTGCCAGAAGATACGAACGCTACCGGCTCCGAGCGTTCGCGCGGCCTGTTCCTGATCCTCGCCGATTTCAACCAGGACCGGTAACACGGAACGCAGGACGTAGGGCAGCGACACCGCCATCGTCGCCATCACGATGCCGACCGGAGTGAAGAGAATCCTGATGCCGTAGTCGCCGAGCCACTGTCCGAACCAGCCGATCCTCGAATAGGCGAGCACCAGGGCCACGCCAATGATGATCGGGGAGACGGCGACGGGGATGTCGAAGGCGAGGATCAGCGCGCGACTACCGAAGAACTTTTGACGAGCGAGGATGAGCGCGGCGAGGATCCCCACGACCGTGTTGACGGGAACCGCGATGAGAGCGACCTCCGCCGACAGCTTCAACGCCGCGACCGCATTGGGCTGGGTGACTTCGTGCCAGAAGGCACTGAGTCCGTGATTGAAGGCGTGGACGAAGAGGAATCCCACGGGTAGTCCCACGAGCAGTCCGAGGTAGCCGAGGACGATGATGCGCAGCGACCACTTTCGCGACGTGTGCTTCACGCCGAGAGCCGTTGCTGAATGCGACGTGACAGCACGTTCGACGCGACGAGAATGACGAGACTGAGGACGAGCAACGCCGTCGAGACGGCCGCGGCGTTGGTCCAGAGGAACCCCTGCGTCAGGTTGTAGATGTACGACGACGCCGTCGTCGTGCGCCCGATACCGCCGCCGATAAGTGAGATGGAACCGAATTCTCCGATGGCGCGTGCGAAGGCCAGTCCGAAACCGCCGAGGACGGCGGGCCACAGTGAAGGAAGGACGACGGAGACGAAGGTTTGAAGTCCGCCGGCGCCGAGTGACTTGGCCGCCGCTTCGGCCTCGCCGTCGAGCGCCGCGAGTACCGGTTGCACGGCGCGCACGGAGAAGGGAAGGGTGACGAAGAGGAGAGCGACCGTGAGACCCATCCACGTTTCGAACAGGTCAATCTTGCCGGACTATTGGGTCCGTAGAGGAAGATCAGTACGACGCCGACCACGATCGTGGGTAGCGCGAACGGCAGATCGATGAAGGCCTCCACGAACCACTTGCCGGGAAAGTTGTCGCGTACGAGCACCCAGGCAATCGCGACGCCCATGACGGCGTTGATCGCGGCGACCGAGAGCGAGAGCCACAGCGAGAGTCGGATGGCGCTAAGTGCTCCCGGTGCGGTGATAGCGGTCCAAAACGTGTGAAAACCGGCGTTGACGCTCCAGCGCCAGAACGCAATACCCCAACCGTGCGTGTGGATGGTCAAGGAAAATCCGTGCGCGACGACGGCCGCGATCGGGATGAGCACGATGATCGACAGGTAACCAACGATGAGCGACACGCCGCCGCTGAGGCTAAAAGTCCCCCTGGTACGCGCGAAGAAACGCCACCAGCCCTTTCGGACTGGCGGCCTCAGCACGAAGCCGGTTGGACTAACTGGTGTAGCCCGCAGCATTCTCCGCTTTCGTAATGATGCCGCTCGTGCCGAAGAACTTTGGCGTTACCTTGACCCAGCCCCCGAGTTTGGTCACGGTCGTTAAGAAGGTCGGGGTGTAGAAGGTGGTCTTGCGCACCGCGGCCAATGACGCGAGTGTCGGACGGAAGTGTTGGTTGAGCCAGATCTGCTGACCGGCCTTGGAGAACAAGAAGGCGTAGAAGGACTTGGCCGCGGAGTTGGTCGAGCCCGAGGTCGTGAGGGCCGCGGGGTTCTCAATCAAGAGGTTCTGCGCCGGCTGTACGATCTGGATCTTCTGGCCGGACGCGAATGCGTTGAGGGAGTCGCTCTCATAGGCGAGGAGCACGTTCCCGGTGCCGGCGATGAAGGACGACAAGGCTTTACTGCCGCTCGAGGGCTCCGAGACGACGTTCTTGATCAACGCGTTGACGTACGTG
>DATCFS010000214.1:0-5996 GCA_036509375.1 Acidimicrobiales bacterium | reverse complement strand
TGTTCTCCAATGGGTTCGCGTCGGCCTTCACTTCGAGCTGGTAGGCCCAAAAACTGTGGATGACGTCCAGTGACGTCACATTGAAAGCAATCTGTGTGTCATTGGGGAGAATTAGGTACGGCGACTCGAAGCCACCAAACGCCGGGTAGCGGTAGGTGAACTTCCATTGCTGAGCGATCACTTGCACCGACAGGACGTCGTTGCTGTTGGGCGACCACGAACTGGTGCCCTGGAGTGCGGCCGTCTCTGCCTTCAGAGCGCCAGCCGGTTGCTGAATTGGGTTCGGTCCTTCACCGCCGCCCGATCCGTTACCTGCGTACAGTTCAATGGTTCCAAACACGGCGAGGAACAGGACCACTACCGACGTGATCACAATCCAGGAGACTTCAGCTCGCTTGTTGCCAGCTGCCGCAGGACCACCCACGGATTCGGGCGCATCTTTTCGCCGAGCATTCCATTTGACTGCGGCATAACCCAACCACTCCCACACACCGATGATGACCGGCAGTCCAATCACCATGAGGATGTTGAAGTCCAATTGATTGTCCTTGGCGGTTGTGGTCATTCGACCCGGAGGAACGTGCGGTCCAACGGCAAACCAGAACACGAGGTCCAACACAACCGAAAGGACGATCCAAATCGTTACTATGCGACGAAGGTGATTCTCTTCACCGCCCATTGAATTTTCAGGTGACATGACTAACTCACCACTTCCAGAATGCCGCCCATGTAGTTCTGCGTCGACATCGCGCCTCCGTTTCCAAATAGGTAGCCCAACGCACACGGTACGAAACACTGCCAGTTGTAACTGCCCGCAGCGGGGGTCTTGAAGCTAAAGGTCTCGATGTTGTGGGGCGAATTGAAATGGCACGGCGCGACGCCACAGGGATTACCGGCCACGCCGACCAGGGGGACGCTGATGTTGAGCGTCGGAATTGCGAAGGTGTGACCAACTCCATTGCCGGTGTACGAGTTGTACGCCGTGAAACTCTTACCGTTCAACGTCGCCGAATCGCCAATTGTGCCCAACACCTGGCCCCACTCTTGGTTGCGGAGCGGACTGCCACTGTCGTACTGATACACCGTCATGTCGATGACGGTGTGGGCGGGTAACTTCCACGAGGTGTCGTGCACCCACTTACCGGTCTTCGGGTCCTTCACCAGGTATGACACCCACGAAGGGTGGTTGCCAAAACCGATCGAACCGACCGTTTGTACCGTCAAATGCACTGGTTGGCCCGCAGCTTGCGTATTCGTAAAGTCGACCACGCCACCTGGAACCCCGGGAGTCAAAAGAGCGGCCACGGCCCACACGACGAGACCCACGACAACCAAGAAGAGTGCACCTACCGTTATTAGTCTCCCCCCCTTTGACATAACTCAACTCCTTGCGAAAAGGGGGCCCCGGGTGGACTCCGCCACTAGATTATCCACACCCGTCCCTCTTAGAAGGATTTTGGGTCTGAAAAGATATGGAAATTCTTGGGAACCAAATTGCCCGAGTGGTACGCCTCGGAAGGGTTCAGCGAACGCCCTCGTCTGCCAGTAAAACTCGAAGTTCTGAGACGGCCGATGCTTGGCCCGATGAACTCGATATTGGGTCGTCAGGAATTACCCATTTCACTTGGTTTTTCGAGTTGATTATGAACATGGAATCCGAATGGATACTCATGACGTCGGATTTGGTCATGGAGACGCCAATTCCGTAGGACGCCCAAATCTTTCGAACGGCTTCGAGTTTGCCAGTCACGAAGTAGAAGTGCTCCACATGCGTCAGTCTTCGAATCGCGATGAAGTGGCGAAGATCGCTGAGTTGCTCGTGGTAGGGATCGGCGGCCACCGCCACAAGGTCCAACTTTGCACTGACGGGCAGTTCTGCGCGCAGCGTTTTGAGTTGTTGGGCGAGTAAAGGACAGTCGGTGTAACAACGAGGGTCGAGAAAGGTCAAGAGCGTCACGTAGCCCGGATGCTCACCCAGTGAATACGGTTTGCCCGATTGGTCGGTCAGTGAGAACGCCGGCGCTTTGGTGGTGGTTGCGGACGCCCCACCATTTTGCGCTTGGTAGAGAGTGGTTTCCGCCCCAGCGAACGTCGAGGTGGCCATTAGGGCGCTCGAGTAGACGATCATTGAGACCGCGAACGTCGCCACGACAGCACCCGTACTGGTCATGAGTTCCTGCGGGAGCCTGCGTTCACGCTTGGGAACGTCGCGCAAGGCCGGCGTCGCACACCACACGAGTACGGCCAACGGTAAGAGGGAGTTGAAATCGGTCGAAAGTCCCCCGAAGAGCGACGTGTCTTCTGACGTGAGCCAGAAAAAAAGGCATCCGGCCACGAGCGACCACACGGGCCAACGCCAGCCGTACTTCGCCCCAAACCAGAGTCCCGTCGCGCAAATCCCGAGCCAGAGGATAACGACGACATTGAAGCCGCCCCCGAGAGTTCCGGCGATGGTGCCGACGCCTCGAGAGAGCCACGCCAACCAGTGGGGCTGCGCGATTTTGGTCATAAAGGAGGTCATCACGGTCACCGCGTTGGTATCACCACCGTGCCAGAACTCCGTCGAAGGTAAAAATTGCAGTACCGCTCCAGCGGCCACGACTATCGCAATTATTCGAAGCGTGACCATCGAGAACCACCGATGAAATATCTCCGGCTTCAAGAACAGCCAGACACCGGCGATTGCGTAGAAGACCGTTGCGCCCGGCCAACCGAAGAGGAACGAAGCCCCGCTGACGAAAATCCCGCCAGCACCGTTACCGATGAGCCAGATCAGGGTCGCCCACAGTGCGGAAATAAGTCCCGCAATTCTCCCGGTCATGCCGTTCGAAACGAGCAGCGCAAGTCCAATGCCCACCTGCAGCCACGCCACCCCAACGGCCAGATTGACCGGGTGACTGTTCCAAAGGTAGACGCTGTGATTCATAAGCGAGTGGAGCCAGGAAGGAGTATTCACTGTCAGGGGGGACACCACGTTGTTCGCGAGTCCCAGCGGCATCGAAATTTGAAACTGCAATATGCCGTCGACAAGCCAGACAAGGCCAAAGCCCCAGCGAAGGTAGGTTCGCGCACGCGGTTCGTTGACGCCTTCGGGCGAAAGGTTGAAGAAGAGTATCTTCCGTGAAAGTATGAGTACGAACATGATCACCATGGCGATCACTGTCAGTCGCAGTAGACCGGTGACGAAAAGCGCGTGACGAAAAAGCGCGACAACCAGGGCGTTGCTCAGATTGAAGGTGTGGGGATTCATGCCCGGCACGAAGCGCTCCTGGTGTCGTTGATAGAGGCAACGTTAGGTCAGCGCACTGTGATGCGGGGTTCGGACCTCAGGTGGGCCAGCGTCGGAAAGAGAGCCGTCCCGAAACCCTCTGATGTGGAGAGACGCGGCGGTCGAACGCCCGCAGACGGTTCTTCAGCGCATTGTTGCGTGGCCACCGATGATCTAGGAACGCCAACGGTAAGTCTCGAAAGCATCGTGGTCGATGACTTTGAAACAGTTCTAAAATCAGAGCAATGTCCGTCGAAACGAAGAGCGCCCTCAAAATCAACGTCGGACTTTTCCTCGCCGAAGTGATTTGCGTTGCGGCCTTCGTAATTGAAATGAAACGTGCGCTCAGCGGCAACACGTTGTCGTGGGCCTACGTCTTTGAGTGGCCGATACTGGGTCTCTACGCGGTGTATATGTGGCACAAGTTGTTACAGGACGAACGAGGTGAGGGTTCGCACCGTCCCGCAGTTTTTGACGAACTCGACCCCGAACTGGATGCTTGGAACGCGTACTTGGCGACGGTGCACCAACGAAACCCGTCGGTGACGCCCGACGAGCGCGACGCCTGACGCTTTCGCGCCGCCAACGGTGACCGGTCCCGTCGTTAGTGCGGGCCGGATTCGTGCAACAGGGTCAGCAGTTCACTCTCGGCCGAATGCTGTCCGGCCCAATTTGCGAGAGGTTCGTCTGGAACGATCCATTTCAATCGCCCGTCGGGACTGATGATGAAGACGTAATCCGAGTGAATGCTCATCTTAGCCGTAGGCGTCATCGTGACGCCAATGCCGTACGAATGCCACACCTTTTGCACCGCCGACAACTTGCCCGTGACGAAGTAGAAGTCTTTTACGTCCTTGAGATTATGAATCGCAATGAAGTGGTTCACGTCGGCGACCTGTTCGTGATACGGATCGGCCGCGACGGCCACGACATCAATCTTCGCGTTGGGGGCTAGTTGCGCACGAACCTGTTTCAGCTGCGCCGCGAGCAACGGACAATCAGTCCAACACTCGGGATCAAGGAACGTCAAGAGGGTATAGCGGCCCGGGTGCTCCCCCAACGAGTACGTCACGTGCACTTGGTCCGTCAACGTGAAGACCGGTGCCACGGTATTGACGGCCGCCGCCGGACCGTTCTGTGCCAAGAACAGTGTGCTCTCCGCCGACGCCACCGATGCCCAACCCATCGAAATCATCGAGAACACGACCATCGCCGAGGCGAAACACGCGACGACGGCGCCGGAACTCGATCGCATTTCCACAGGTAGGTGCCGTACCATTGGCCGTTCAGCAGTCCGGGCGGGACTCGCGCACCAGGCGAGGAGAGCGATTGGAAGGAGGGAATTGACGTCGGTTGCCAGACCACCCCAAAGTGGAACGTCCTGAATGGCAATCCAGAAGAACAGTGCACCGATCACCACGGTTCTAGTTGGCCAGCGAAGCATCCGGGTGCTGGCCCACCAGTGACCGACGGCACTCACGAACAACCAAATGATAATGATGAGGTTGAAGCCGCCGCCAAGGGTGCCGGCAAGGTCGCCAACTTTCGAAACTATCCAGGCGAGAGGATGAGGCTGAGGAGTCGAAGTCATTGATCTCGTCATTGTGGTGAGCGCATTGGAATCGCCCCAGTGCCAAAACTCTCGCGAGGGAAGACATTGCAACACCGCGCCGAGAGCCAGTACGACACTGAGGCCGCGCAGCGTGAACCGCGAGAACTTCTCCGGAAAATTGGTCGGTGACAAAGCGAGCCATAGGCCCGCCGCGATATAGAAGAGGGGCGCACCGGGCCACCCGAAGAGAATGGAATTTGAGGATTGGAAGATTCCGCCCGCCCCGTTACCGACCAACCAGATGAGTCCGGCCCATCCGATCGACACAACCGCGGCAGCGCGCCCGATGGAGCCGTTCGACACCACCAACAAGACACCGAATCCGACTTGGATCCAGGCCGTCCCCACTGCTAACGCAACTGGGTGATTGTTCCAAATCCCAATACCGTCGAACATGAGCGAATGGAGCCACGCCGGCGTGCCGGTCGCCATTGGCGCGACTACGTGGTTGGCGAGACCGAGCGGCATGGAGGCCTGAAACTGCAAGAGTCCATCGATCAGCCAAAGCACGCCGAAACACATGCGCAGATACGTGCGACTGCGCGCCTCCGCGAGTCCGGCGGTTGACAGATTGAATTGATTCACTCGTCGAAAGAGATTCGCCAGAATCAGCGCACTCAACGCGATGGCGACGATCCACGAAATGCTGGACCCGAACGCACTGTGTTTGAAGAGTTGGACGACCAACGGGTTATTGAGCGAAATCGGTGAACCACTCATTCCCGGCATAATGGCGGCTCCTCGCCCTACTGGAGAATGTGTTCAGCGATTGACGACAACACGCCATTGACGAATTTGGGCGAGGCGTCCGTTGAATAGACCTTGGCCAACTCGACCGCTTCGTCGAGGATGACAGCCTTGGGAGGCGGTTCGGACATCATCATTTCGCCAATCGCCAACGTCATGACCAATCGATCGACGAGAGCAATCCGTTCGAGGGGCCAGTCAATGGAGAATTCGCCAATGAGTTCGTCGGCGCGCGCGACGTGGTCGAAGGACGATGTCAAGAGCGCCATCACGTACTCATCGGGGCGAATCGAAAGATCTTTCACGACGTCCAACACGGGGCGGTCCTTGATCGACGCCTCGTACAAAATCTCGAGGGCTCGTTCGCGC
>DATCFS010000213.1:0-2705 GCA_036509375.1 Acidimicrobiales bacterium | reverse complement strand
AGCAGTTGGAGTCGATACGTGAGCGCGTCCTCTCACTCGTTGAACGCCAAGACCGGCTGATGTTGGACGTGCTGTTACCCGAGCTCGCCGAAAAGGGCATTGCGATTGTGCCCTTCGCGTCGCTCGACGAGGAATCACACGCTCGGCTCACGAAATATTTCGACGAGAACGTCTATCCAGTGCTGACGCCGCTCGCGGTGGACCCCGGTCACCCCTTTCCGATGATCTCGAATCTTTCACTCAATATCGCGGTCTACGTTCGTGACGATGCCACGGGCGAGGAGCGAAGCGCTCGCGTCAAGGTGCCGAATTCATTGCCGCGTTTCCTGCAAGCGGGACCGAGTGAATGGTGCATGTTGGAGGACTTGATTACCGCGAACCTCGGGCGCCTGTTCGCCGGCATGACGGTTGGGCGGGCCGACCTCTTCCGCGTGACGCGCAACGCCGACATCTTGTTGGAAGAGGACGAAGCCGACGACCTCATGATTGCGCTGGAAGTTGAACTTCGACGTCGCCGGTTCGGCGAAGCGTTGCGCGTTGAGATTCAAAGCGGGATGTCGCCCGAATTCCTCGAACTCCTGGTTGGTCAGTTGGACCTTGACCGAACGAACGTCTACGTCACCGACGCCCCACTGGGTCTGCACGACATGTGGAGTCTTTACGCGATTGATCGTCCGGACTTGAAGGGAGAAGGTTGGTCGCCGATTACCCCTCGTCGTCTTCTCGACGGCGACCACGTGGGCGACATCTTTGCCGCCATTCGTGAGGACGATATCCTGCTCCACCACCCCTACGAGTCGTTCACCGACTCGGTGGAGATGTTCATCGCCCAGGCGGCGGCCGACCCGAAAGTGGTGGGAATCAAGCAGACGCTCTATCGCACGTCCGGTGATTCGCCGATCGTTGGCTCACTCATCCACGCGGCCGAGAGTGGCAAGCAGGTCGTCGCCCTCGTCGAACTGAAGGCCCGTTTTGACGAGGCGGCCAACATTGAGTGGGCGAAGGCGCTGGAAGACGCCGGCGTCCACGTCGTCTACGGGATCGTGGGTCTAAAAACGCACTCAAAGACGGCACTCGTCCTTCGCAGTGAGGGTGACACGACCGTCCGATACGTTCACATTGCGACCGGTAACTACAACGGCAAAACCGCGCGCAATTACGAGGACTTCGGCCTGTTGACCTGCGACCCCGACATCACCGACGACATTGGTGAGCTCTTCAATTTCCTCACTGGCTTCGCGCGAATCGGTACGTACAAGAAGATCATGGTGAGCCCACTCTCGACGCGCACGAAGGTGATCGAACTCATCAACCGGCAACGGGACCTCGGGGCCTCGGGCAGCATTGCGATGAAGGTGAATGGCCTCACCGATCCGCCGATCATCGACGCCCTCTACGAAGCCAGTTGTGCCGGTGTCGAAATTCGGCTCGAAGTGCGTACACTCTGCAGTTTGCGGCCCGGCGTCGCGGGACTTTCGGAGAACATCACGGTCCACAGCCTCGTCGGCGAGTTCCTCGAGCACTCTCGGATCTTCATCTTCGGTTCACCGGGGGAGACCGACTTCTCTATCTATTTGGGTTCGGCCGACCTCATGGAGCGAAACCTCGATCGACGGGTTGAGGTGCAGGTCCCAATTCAGAACCGCACGTTGCAACAGGAGTTGCTGGAGGCCTTTGAAGTGACCTGGCGTGATGACCTCTTCACGTGGGTCCTCGGCACCGATCGCCGTTGGCGGCGCATGCAACCGGTCAACAAGTTCTCCGCGCAGAGCGAATTCAAACGGCTGGCGCTGCTCCGTTCTCGGGCGCTGACTTAGGCGCGAGTCCGTTGTCCTTGCGCCACATCAAACTGGCGTAGGAAATGCCGCCGACGGGAATGGGGATCCAGAAGTTGACCAACCGGTAGGAGAGCACCGCGACGATCGCCTGGCTGTGCGGTACACCGAAGCCCACGAGTGTGGGGATGAGGACTCCCTCGATGATGCCGAGACCCGAAGGCGTGATCGGAATCGCCGCCAGGATGTTCGCGAGTCCGTAGGCGACCAACAGGTCGATGGGCGAGATGACGTGCCCGAAGGACCAGATGAAGACCCAGAGACAGGCGGCGTCAAATATCCAGTTGAGCGAGGCCCACGTGAACGCCGACCAGAGCGCCCGTCGGTTGTTGAGCAGCATGGTGATTCGCTCGGCGACTTTGGCGAGCAGCGCGGTCACGTTCTCGGGGTTGAGTTTGGGGACGCGACGTGCGAGCCAGTTGAGCCAGTTGGCGGCCTGGCGCTGTCCCCGCGTGATGAGGAGAATCGTGCCGAAGAAGGCCGCGAGCAAGAAGACGCCCGCGAGAGCGGCGAAACCGTAGGCCGGGTTGAAACCGCGAAGTGGGATCGAGATAACGAGCGCGAACCAGAAGATCATGTTGAGCACGACCGCCGAACCGCTGCCCTGGACGGCGAGACCGAAGGCGTTGGTCTCTTTGGGTACGCCCAGTTCGTTGAATATTCGGTACGACAGTGCGCCGGCCGGTGCCGTACCGCCGGGCACGACGTGACTGATGGCGAGCCCGGCGAGATTGACGCGCAACACGTTGTACTTGCTCGGCGCGTAGGGAAAGAGCACCGACCTCGTGAGGAGCATGTAGGCGTAGATCGCGAACATCTCTAAGAGCACCGCGATCCCCACGAGTACCGGATTGACCGTCGCCAACAAGT
>DATCFS010000212.1:0-38780 GCA_036509375.1 Acidimicrobiales bacterium | reverse complement strand
GTGCGCACTCGTCACCTCGATGACGGGTACGGCCAGCACGCCAGCGACGAGAAGAAGGCTCAGCAGCATCTTTCGACCGAGCGCCCGCACCAACGCGGCCGAGCGATTGAGGTCGTTCTCCGGCGCCCGATGACTTGACATTGCAGACAACGTACTATCGCCGCTGGCGCTTCACACGGGCGTCTTGGGCGCCGAAATCGGGTGACCGAGATGAGACGCACCACTCCGGCAACGACCACTTCTCCAAGGGGCAGCGATACGATTCCTTAGGTGAACCGATCCCGGTGGTTCCAAGGCGCAGTTGGGTCCCTCGCGGTCATGCTCGTCGTGGGGGCACTGGCTGTGGTGGCGCCGGCGAACGCGTCGAATGGGCACCTGAACGGAGCGAGGGAGTTCGACCAACCTTCTGGTTTAGCGATCGGCAGCGGACACCTTTGGGTGACTAACGAGGCGGGTGATTCGGTCACCGAGATCAATCCATCGACGGGCGCGTGGCTCGCGAGCTTCGTTCGAAGCGGGGGTTTCGGCTTCAATCGGCCCGACGCCATCACACGGAGTGGGTCCAATCTCTTCATTGCGAACGCGGGCAATTCCGTGACGGAGATGACGTCAAGCAGCGGCGCGTTCGTTCGTAATATCTCAGGTGCGCGGTTTCACTTCGCGGACCCCGTCGCCATCACGTCGTGGGGTCCGACCATCTTTGTACTCAACGCCGGCAGTGCGAGTGTGCCGGGATCCATCACCGAACTCAATGCTCGAACCGGGGCGTTGGTTCGCACGGTCTCGGGCGCGACGTTCGCCTTCGTCAATCCGGTCGCACTTTCCGTTTCCGGACGAGACGTGTTCGTTGCCGACAAGGGCACCAACGCGATCACCGAAATCAATGGAGGGAATGGGGCGCTCGTACGAGTAGTGAGGGGACAAGGATTAGATTCTCCTGATGGCGTCGTCTTTTCGAACGGCAGAGTGTGGGTTGCCGACAGCGCCAGCAACGCCGCGACCGACATCAACGCGTCGACTGGCGCGGTCGTGGCGACCTATTCCGACAGTGACGGCCCGTACGGCTTTGGTCAACCTTCAACCGTCATTGCCGCACACGGCAACGTCTACGTGATGACCCCCTTCGGCACGAGTCCCATGGTCACCAAGGTGTCGGCGACGAATGGCACGCCGTACTGGTTCATGTGCAACACGAACGGCCCCTATTACTTCTCCTTGCTTTCTGCGTTCGCCGTGTCGGGCAACGACCTCTGGGTCGCCAGTCGTTCCGGAGCGAATAGCCAGACCTCGGGGGCGGCAACCGGTTCGCTCACTGAAATGTTGATAACGACGGGGGCACTCATCACGACGTTGCCCAACCCATCCAGCACCGCACCGACGACCACATCGGTCCCCACGACGACGACGGCCGTCCCCACGACGACTACGACGGCAGCGCCCTAACCCTCTCCGTTCGAGCGTTTCGAAAACTTGGAACGGGTCTTGACTTTTCGACAAAACTGAGTAGCATACTCAGTATGGTACTCAGTCGACTGTGTGTGGAAATTGGCATTGGAGGGACGAAATGAGTGTTCGCCACGCGTTATTGGCGCTTCTGGTTGAGAGTCCAAAATACGGATTCCAGCTGCGTCAGGAGTTCGAGGCCAGTACCGGTGACGTCTGGCCCCTCAACGTCGGTCAGGTGTACACGACGCTCCAGCGGCTCGAGCACGCTGAACTGATCGCGTCAGATGACTCATTCGTCGAAGGCCCCCAAAAGGTCTTTCAAATCACGGAGAGCGGGAAAACGGAACTGTTCCATTGGCTGAACACGCCACCCGACATGACGGCACCGCCTCGGGACGAACTCGTCATCAAGGTGCTTTCTGCACTTCGGGTGCCCGACGTCAATGTCACCGACATCATCCAGGTCCATCGCCGCTACGTCGTCGAGCTCATGCAGCAATGGACGCATCTGAAGGAGGACGAGGCCGAAGCCGACTTGACGTTCAGTCTCGTCGTCGACGCTGAGCTGTTTCGACTCGACGCCATTGTGCGCTGGCTCGACGCCGCCGATGGTCGACTGATGCGCGCGTCACTTGAACCTCGCGCCACAACGTCGGCGCCGCAACTTCGACGACGATTGACGACACGGCGATGAGCTACCTGGAACTTCACAACGTGTCGCGCTCCTACGGCGAGGGTTCGACAATGGTGCACGCGCTTCGGGACGTGAACCTTTCCGTTGAACAGGGAAGCTTCGTCGCCATCATGGGACCGAGTGGTTCGGGTAAGTCCACGTTGCTCACGATTTCGGGCAGTTTGGAAGAGCCCACATCGGGAGACGTGGTCGTCAATGGCTCGAATTTGACGAGATTATCGGCCAACGAACGGGCGCGACTTCGACGCCAGACCATTGGTTACGTGTTCCAAGATTTCAACCTTCTTCCCGGGCTCACCGCGGTCGAGAACGTGGCCCTCCCACTGGAACTCGATGGATTTTCCGCGAAGCGCTCGCGAAGTACCGCCATGGAGGTCCTCGAGTCGATGGACCTCGTTGATCGGGCCAATCATTTTCCCGATCAGTTGTCAGGTGGTGAGCGTCAACGGGTTTCGATAGCTCGAGCGATCGTCGGCGAGCGTCACCTTCTACTCGCCGACGAACCTTCGGGCGCCTTGGATACGACCAATGGTGAATTGGTCATGCGAATGATTCACGCGGCCTGCAAGCGAGGCGTCGCAGCCGTGGTCGTAACCCACGACGCCCACCTCGCTTCCTGGGCCGATCGTGTTGTGTTCTTGCGCGACGGGCGTGTGGTCGACCAAACAGTGCCGCCGCCGAGCGCCGAAGCACTGGCTGGGTCCCCGTTGTCGTGAGCCTCGACACGTACGCTCCAGCGGTGCCCTCGGGGACCAGAACGGCCACCGCTGCGCAGCGCGCCGTCGTGCGGTGGGGTTGGCGACTCTTTCTACGAGAGTGGCGCCAACAGTTGTTGGTACTGGCGCTCATTGTGGTCGCGGTCGCAGCGACGGTCGTGGGTGCCACCGTCGCGAAGGACACGCCGCCCGTGGCGGGCGCCGGATTTGGAACGGCGCAGGACGCCGCAACGTACCAAGGCTCGAACGCGTATCTCTCGGCGAAGATCGATGCGTTGAAGAGTCGTTTCGGGACCGTGGACGTTATTGAGAACGAAACGCTTCCGGTTCCCGGATCACTCGACACGTTTGAACTACGAGCGCAGAATCCGCATGGCGCGTACGGCACGCCAATGCTCACCCTCGTCAGCGGTCGTTTCGCCTCGTCCGGTTCCCAGATCGCGGTGACGTCGGGCGTGGCGTCGGACTTCGGGTTGCACGTCGGCAGCGTGTGGAACGAACAGGGGAAGGCGTATCACGTCGTCGGCATTGTAGAGAATCCTCAGAACCTTCTCGATCAATTCGCACTCGTGCAACCGGGTCAACTCACCTCCCAGAGCACCGCGACCGTGTTGTTTGACGCGGGGTCGCAGAAGCTAGGGGCGCTTCACCTAGTCGTGAGTACGCCCGCGTCCGTATCGCGCGGCAATGGTTTCAACCCCGAAACGATCTCCATTGCGCTGGCCACAATCGGGATGTTGTTGATCGCGCTCGTCGCGGTCGGCGGCTTCACCGTCCTCGCACAGCGCCGGCTTCGTTCCCTCGGAATGCTCGCGTCGCTGGGCGCCACTCAACGACACGTTCGTCTCGTCGTGCTCGCCAACGGCGTGGTGGTGGGCGTCGTAGGAACGGTGGCCGGGGCCCTTTTCGGGTTCGTCGGCTGGCTCGTCTATCGACCCGACGTTGAGTCGAGCGCCCATCACGCGATTGCGGTGTTCGCTCTTCCGTGGGCCGTCATCTTCATTTCCATGGCGCTCGGTGTACTGGCCACCTTGTTTGCCGCGTGGCGACCGGCGCGCGCCGTTACTCGCATACCAATCGTGGCCGCCCTCGCCGGACGACCGGCGCCGCCGAAGCAAGTCCATCGCTCGGCCATTCCCGGCGTCGTATGTTTTGCGATTGCCTTTTTATTGCTCGTGGAATCGTCCGTCAAGAACTCAGCCTCGCCAAATCCGAAGATTCTGATTCTGGGACTCGTCCTACTGATTCCCGGCGTGATACTGCTCGCACCTTTATTACTAACCTCCATGGAGCGGATCGGCCATCGTGGACCGGTGTCAATGCGCCTGGCGCTGCGAGACCTTTCGCGTTACCGCGCACGCTCGAGTTCGGCACTCGCCGCCATCAGCATTGGCGTGATGATCGCCGTCATCGTCTCTGCGGCCACGGCCGCGCGATTCGGGAATGTGCTTGATTACGCCGGTCCGAATCTGGCGCCGAACCAGATCAACGTTTACACGCCCAACGGGCCTCTCTACACTCCATCGGGATTCGGTCCCACCGTTTCGGCGACGCGTCTCCTGGCGATGAATCGAAGTGCTCACAAAATCGCACGCGAACTTGGGAGTACCAAAGTTGTCGAACTTCTTTCGACGAGTGCGAACCTCAGTCACCGAGGCGCCGGCCGAAATTTTACGGGACCACTTTACGTAGCGACGCCGTCGCTATTGAAACTGTTCGGCATAACGACCTCACTCGTGAATCGAAACGCTGAAATTCTCACCATGCGGCCGGGTTTGTCAAAGGTCTCCAAGATGGAACTGTCCTACGGCGGCGGCTGCAGCGGGCTCGAAGTAAAGCCCGGTCACAAAGTGACGAAAACGCAGGCCACTCGGCACTGTGGGCCCAGCGGCGCGTTCAATAATCCGGTCATTCAACAGTTGAGTGCGCTACCGAGTGGAACCTCGGCACCCAATACCGTCATCACGGAGCGTGAAGTGCAGAAGTTGAAACTGCCAACACAAATTGAGGGATGGCTTATTGAACTTCCTCACGCACCCACCGCCTCGCAGATAAGCAATACCCGTCTCGCGGCTTCCGCAGCGGGAATGCGACTCGAAACCAGATCAAGTATTCCGACCTCCCAATCGATCATCGACTGGGCGACACTCTTTGCGTTACTCCTCTCGCTGGTCATTCTCGCGCTGTCCGTCGGTCTCATCCGTAGCGAAACTGCTAGTGACGTACGAACGTTGACGGCCACGGGGGCCAGTAACCGAACGAGACGTTCCATTGCGGCAACGACGGCCGGTGCGCTCGGCTTTGCGGGGGGGACTCTCGGTATTGTGGCCGGCTACGTCGGCATCGGTGGCTGGCTTCAGGGGAGCTCGGTGAATGGCGGCATCGGAGCGCTGTCCAATGTTCCGGTGACCAACTTGGTCACGATCCTCATTGGAATGCCGCTGATCGCGGCTGCCGGTGCGTGGCTCTTCTCCGGACAAAAACAGCGTGGATTGGGTCGACAACCGCTCTAAAAGCTGTCGCGTTCAAGACTCCGAGTCGTCTCATTGTGCTGCAAAAAGGAAGTCGTAGCACGGTGGCCCCCTTTGACGTGCGTCGACACCGTGACCGCGTTGCGCGTGTTCATCATGAAGTCTCGACCCACACGATAAAGTTCAGCCGCGCGTCCGCGTGCGCGTTTCCGTAATGCCATTGCGCTCAATGACAAGTGGTTGCCCTAGTGGGAAGAGGAAAGGTTCCAATGACACAGATGACCCGCGTTCAGAACTTCATGGTGTCGAGCGACGGCTACGGCACCGGCGAGGGACAGAGTCTCGAACACCCCTTCGGCCACGCCGACCCCGGTGCTCTCTTCGCCTGGGCGGGCGCGACCGCTCATTGGCCGAACCGGACCGAACCCGGTGGAACGTACGGTTTGGACGACTACTGCACTCGAGACTTCACGAACAACATTGGTGCCGAGATCATGGGGCGTAACAAATTCGGTCCGCAGCGCGGACCGTGGGAGGACTACGACTGGCAGGGTTGGTGGGGCGACGACACTCCGTTCCACACGCCGGTCTTCGTCCTCACTCATCATGTTCGACCATCGTTCACGTTGGGCGACACCACGTTCCACTTTCTCGACGCATCACCGCAGGAGGCGCTGGCGACGGCCTTTGACGCCGCCGGGGGTAAGGACGTACGAATTGGCGGGGGTGTGGCCACCGTCCGCGAGTTCCTCGACGCCGGGCTTCTCGACCTGATGCACTTCGCCGTGTCGCCGGTCGAACTGGGCCGTGGCGAAAAACTGTGGACGGGTCCCGACGAACTCGTCGATCGATACCACTTGGAACAGGTCCCGAGTGCGAGCGGGGTGGTGCATCACTTTTTCTGGCGCCGCTGACGTACCGCGTTCCTCAAGAATGAATGACGTCAATCGTCCTTGTGGCGCGCCGCGGCGCTGAGCCATTCCGGCTGACCGGCGGAGTCACTCAACAGTCGATCGAGGTCCTTTACCGTTAGGGGACGGGCGAAGAGAAAACCCTGACCCGTGTCGACCCTTTCGGTCTCGAGGCGCGTTCGCTGATCGTCCGTCTCCACGCCTTCGGCAATCGTTTCGATGCCGAGAACCTTGCCCAATTGCACCAGCGTGTGAACGAGGGCCGTGCTCTCGGTGGAGTCGGCGATACCGGACACGAACGACCGATCTATCTTCAAGATGTCAATGGGGAACTGTCGAAGGTAGGCGAGAGACGAGTAGCCGGTTCCGAAGTCGTCAATGGCGATGCGCACGCCGAGGGCCTTTAGCAGCATGAGCCGTGAGAGCGTGGCACCGGAGTCGTGCATCAACGCCGTCTCGGTCAACTCCAAGATCAGCAGGTGGGGATCGAAACCGCTCATTGAAAGCGCCTCTTGCACGTCGGTCACGAGTTGGTCGCGCTCAAGTTGCTTCGCCGATATGTTCACTGACACGGTGAAGGTGTGACCCCGTTTATGCCAGATTGCACCTTGACGACAGGCTTCGTGCAGTACCCATGAGCCAACGGAAATTATCAGACCGCTCGACTCGAGTGCCGGGATGAAATTGTCCGGTTGGACAACGCCGCGTTCGGGGTGGTTCCAACGAAGGAGCGCTTCGACACCAGTGAACGCTCCGGTCGCCAGATCGACGGTCGGCTGGTACACGAGGAAATATTGACTTGCCTCGAGCGCGCCCTGGAGATCGACTTCCAGTTTGCGGTGGTGGTCGACCGACTCTTGCATCGACGGCAGGAACTTGACGGCCCGTTGTTTGCCGGCATTCTTGGCCTGGTAGAGGGCGATGTCGGCATCTTGCAACAGCTCTTCCGGCGTGTTGCGATCTCCCTCGGCGATCCCGATGCTGGCGCTGACGTTGAGTGGGACGTTGCTGGCACTAATGATGAACGGCGTCGCCAACACGTCGAGAATCCTTTGGGCGACCACGTCCACACCCGCCTCCAGCGAGTGTCCCTCCGTGAGGATGACGAATTCGTCGCCGCCCAGTCGACCGACCGTGTCGACGTCGCGAACCGCGCTCTTCAGGCGCACACCAACGCTCGTCAAGAGCTCATCGCCGGCGCGGTGACCCAGTGTGTCGTTGATGTCCTTGAAGTTGTCGAGGTCGAGGAAGAGTGCGGCGACTTCGCTATGTTCGCGTCGAGCCCGTGCGAGCATCTGATCGATGCGATCGAGGATGAGGGCACGGTTCGGGAGCCCGGTGAGCGAATCGTGCAACGCTTGGTGCTGCAACTGATCGGTTCGTTCCTTCACCAGGTGCAGCGCGCTCGAACGGCTGGTGCCGAGGACGAAGAGCAAGAGCCCGAGGAGCAAGCTGAGCAGTACGCCACCGAGAAAGAGCGACGTCGAGTTGAATTCGCCAAAGACGCCGGACGTAACTGCCGCTCCGTAGACCTCGACGTGCCAACCGTTATGCAAGTTCAACGCGTGCAGCGTGGCGTTCGTCGGACGCTTCCCCGCTTTGAAGGTGACGTTGGAACCGCTCTGGTTGTAGTGAAATGCGACCGCCGTATTGGGGTGACCTTCGAGTGCTACGGCGAGGATCTTGTTCGGAAGTATTTGCGTTCCGGTCCAACCAATGAGGGCCTTTCGGCGACCAGCGACGGTCGTCGGAATTGTGCCGCTCCGGTAAATGGGCGCACCGACGGCGAAGGAATTGGGACCACCGAGGGTGTCCGGCGCGTAGATTTCCTTACCGCTATCGCGGGCCCGGAGAAGTTCCGGTCCGAGCGTGGTCTGGCAGAGGTCGAGTCCAATCGGAATTTGCGCCTCGCCGGCGATGGCGTGTTGAACGTTGACGAAACAGTAGTAGTCACGCTTGCCGGGCGGCGTCACGCTGAAGGTCTGCAGCGGCGCCTTGGATTCGATTGCGTTGATGTTCGCCTGCCTCGCGAATGCCGTCAGTTGCGAGTACGGGACCAGAGCGACACTTGCTATCGCCTCAATCTCGGGGTATCGCTTGAACGCTCGAACGTCGTTCACCCACTTTATGAACGCCGTCTCGGAGGCGTTCGGATTCTCGATGAGGTAGGCACCGGCGCTCACGGTCAAGTCCTGTTCGTGACGAATCGCAAGATTGAGCGCCGAAGCGACCTCGATGGACGTTGTCCTTAATGACTGGCGAGACCTCGCGGCGTCACTGTTCGAGGCGCTACTGGATCCGAAGAACGAACCGAGTGAGCCGAGCACGAATATGCCAATCGCCAATGCCACCCACGTCGATCGGCGTGGGGCACCCTTTGGAGGTCCGACGGTTTCCAGGGAGTTCATGTGGGTCATCAAGTTCCCCGAACGTTTGGCGAGGTCGTTTTCAACGCACGAAACTCGCGACACGTGGGAAAAGTAATTCGACACGTGAAAAGTGGGGAGGTCGACAACGGCCAACTGCACGGCACTACTCCAATTTAGCGGCGTCGGTGCCGTTTCTAGGTGTCATGTCGTGACATCGAAGCGAGTAATCGCAACCTATTCACAACGACACGCACTCGAAGTGTGCCTTCGCACAGGTGCGGGCCGTCGACGGGCCGTTTGACAAGCAGTGGCGTCGAACTCGCGATATGTGACTTAAGTAACGAGACGAGTTGGCAATATGGCGTCGAACGGCCTTGCGCGCGACGACACGCGCGACGTGGCATCAAATTTTCGGCCCGTTACGCTTCCGATCGTGTCCGACTTCTCTCTCCTTGACCGACACGGTGTGCTGGAGTCGCTGCTCGAAGAGGAACTCAGTTTTGATGCCACGACCTCGCGCGGACTCACGAATCATCTGCCGATGGCACTCGTGGCCAAGAGCGGGCTCGGCGCCTCCAACGAAGAGTTGCGCCGTTTTGCCAACACGTATCGACGTCGGCTCGTGGAGCGAGGACGACCGGCACGTGAGCTCACGAGCGCAACGTGGAAGGATGCCATTGGCGTCGCCGGTGCCTACGAGGATCTCTGCGAGTACTTCATGAGGGCGGTCGACGAAGCGGGATCGGAGGCAACCATTCGGTCGCACCTCGGCGAGTTGATGTCGGGAATATGCGGAGCCGCCTTCCACGGTGCGCTGCGCCTCGCGTACGCACTGGAGATCTCGTCACCGCCACGAATCGCCGCCGGTTTGGCCTACCTCGCCGAGAGCGCCGTACCCCTTGGTGAACCACTCCCGCGCGCAACGTCACGACTCGGTGTTGGTGACGTGTTTTCGCAGCTGTCACGAAGCGGCGACTTCCCCTCCACGGAGCGAGGACTGATCTCGCAAGCGATGCAGGACGTCGCCGCATTGCCGTCGTTCCGCTCAGTGGTAGCGAACTGCCAGGTCGACGACGACGCGCCCGAACGGTTGCGAGCGGCCGCGCTCGCACTATTCGCCACGACCGGCGACTTCACGTCGTTGCACGCCGTGACCGGTGTGGAAGCCCTGAACGCCATTCGCACCTACGCGAACGATATCCACGCGTTTGACGTCGCGTGCCTCACGGGCGTTGCCGCCGCGTACGCGACGGTGGGGGCACCGACCTTTAAGTCGTCCGACCAATTGGCGCAGTTCAGTGGTGAGCGCCTCGTCGCCGCCGAGACGATCGCCGCGGTCGGTGCGACGAGTGATGACGAACACGTGTCGAAGTTGGTCTATAGCGCCCTGCGACTTCGCGAGTCGACGGGCGACGATCTGTACGCCGCGGTCGCCGCGCGCAAGGCCGGCCTCCTGGCTGACGCAGCGGACTAGACGCGTCGCTCGAGCAAGAGATTTGAGTGGCTCTTCAACCACGACTCGAGCTCAACTTGATTGCTGTAGAGATGCGAACGGATCCCGAGTGTGGACGCCGTCACCACATTCTCCTCGGTGTCGTCGATGAAGAGCCACTCGTCATAACGCAGGCCGAGTGTGGCGGCGACGAAGTCGAAGATCTGTTGATCCGGCTTCGAAAGCCCGATTTCCGACGAGTTGAAGATGTAGTCAAAGTCGTCGACCAACCCGTGCTGGACGAGGTCGCTCATTAACCGAGACGTGGCGTTCGTGAGAAGACCCACCGTGAGCTGGGACCGAATGGTTCGCACGAGTTCGACCATGGATGGGTCGAGTACGCCGATTCTTGCCCGCCATTCAAGTGCCGCGTCGCGCATTTCGTCACCGTGATGGTGGGACAGTCGATTGGCGACGGTGTCGCGCCATTCATCGTCGGAGATCTGCCCGGTAATCACTCGATGGTTGAGTCCCGCGTCGAAAGCGACCGTATGAATGGACCCGCGGGGGAGGCCGAACCGGTCTTCAATCGCGAAGGTCTCACCATGATCCCAGTGGCGGAGCACGCCGTCGAAATCGAAGACCACGGCCCGCACGGCTACGTCACGCTGGTCAGTTGCATTCACTGGTTGCTTAGCGTACGAGTTGGCGAATCGGACGTGACCGCATTGTCAACGACAGACCTCGGTCGTACACTCGAGGGGTGAAATTGAGCACGGTCGTTCTACCGAGTGAACGTTGGCCAGAGAATCGGGCGAAGTGGCTACGTGCCGAAGAGCTCGGTTTCCACGCCGCCTACACCTACGACCATCTCTCGTGGCGCTCGTTCCGCGACAAAACCTGGATGTCCATGGTGCCGTTGTTGGCGGCCGTCAGCGAAGCCACGTCGACCGTTCGACTCGGACCGCTCGTGACGTCGCCCAACTTTCGCCATCCACTGTTGCTCGCGAAGGATCTGATCACCTTGGACGACGTGTCCGATGGAAGATTGACCATTGGCGTGGGAGCCGGCGGACGGGGCTTCGACGCCGAGGTCTTCGGCGAGGAGCCGTGGACCAATCGCGAGCGACACGAACGCTTCGTTGAGTTCACGACGGTGCTCGACACCCTGCTGCGCGAGAACGGGTCGACGATCGACGGTGCCTTCTACCCGGTCGTGGATTCGCGCCAAATTCCAGGTCCCGTACAACGGCCACGGCCCCCTCTCTTGGTGAGCGCCCTCGGACCAAAGAGCATTTCCTTCGCGGCTCAGATTGGTGACGGATGGATCTGCGTTGGCGGTCTGGTCGAGTCGAACCTGACAACGGAAGAAGTTGTTCGAGAACAGTCGACGAGACTCGACAGTGAACTTGTGAATCGCGGTCGCGGTGACGACGCCTTCCAGCGCCTATTCCTCGACGGCTTCAATGATGAGTCGCCCCTCACCTCGTTCGACAGTTTCGTCGACTGGGCCGGGCGCTACCACGCCCTCGGCTTCACGGAACTAGTCATTCACTTCCCGGTTCCTGATTCACCGTTCGACGTCAATCAGTCGCTCTTTGAACGCATCGCCACCGAGGGCCGCGAAGTGATTGTTGCCTGGCACTGACGCCACGGTCAATCAACTGTTGGCGAGATCTACCGTGGAGTGCGCAGTCCAACCTTTCGGATTACGAGGATCGCGACGTCGTGAGGCGGGGGAGGGCTCAACGCCGAGCGACTCAGCACCGGACCGAGGGAACAACTGAACTCCTTTCGCCACCGGCGCGCACCGGGCGGATTGCCGTAGACCCATCGCTCGGCCGTGTGGCGCGGGACGATGAGGTCGGCTCGAACGAGTCGACTGTGTGGCGAGGTCAAGCGTCGAAGTATTGCGACCGTGACGCCGAAGGGCGGATTGGCGACGACGTGGAATGGCCGTTTCGGAAGGCGAAGGTCGGCGACGTCGGCTTGGACGACGGTCACGCGATCACGCGCGAATCGCTGCCGGAGTTCTTCGGCCCGTTTCGGATGGAGTTCGAAAGCAATGACCTTCGCGCCACGCTGAACCAGGGGAGCAGTAATCGCTCCGGTTCCGGCCCCGATATCGAGAACGAGGTCACCGCGCCTGATGCCGGCCTCGTCGACCAGGCGTCGGGCCCGTTGTTTAGAGAGCTGGTGCCATCCCCAGCGCGGCTGCGGCGCGGGCACGGCGGACCATCGTGAACATTGTCATGGCTCGATGATAACGAAGCAACCACTTCGCCGCTCGCGAGAGCGACGTCGTTGCCTCGCCCGTGCCCAGTGTCTCAGTGACGGGGAATGTCGGCGTTCATTGAGTCGGGCGCCGTTCGGGTCAACGAGACGATGCCGGCGCACATCGTGATGAACGCAATGACACCAATACCAAGGTGAAGGAAGCCCGCGTGCAGACGTTCGTGGTAGAGCCAGATGCCCAAGGCGACGCTCACGACCGGGTCGACGATGACGATGAACGGCTGCGACACGCTGAGGGGACCGACGTGTAACGCGGCCTGTTCACAGAGCAGCCCCACTATGCCGCCGATGATGAGCGCGTAGATCGGCCACCTCGTGAATGCGCCCCACAGGCCCAGCGAACTTATCGTGTCCGTCGTTGCCTTGATGAACGTGGCCTCGAGTGCCCACATCACCGCCGTCGCCGTTGCGAAGAGAGCGGCCCTACGCACCGGTGTGCCGCGTCGCGCGAGTGCCACGAGAAGAAGCACGGCGCCGACGCACACGAGTGAAGGCGCCGTCCAGCTCGACGACTTCGGAAGAAAGGGACGACTCGTCGGTGACGTGGCGAGAAGAAAGACCGCGAGGCCGCCAGCGGTCGCGACCGCGGCCAACCACGTCACCGAACGAATGGACTGGCGTAGCCACAGTCGTCGCAGCACGAGAGCGACGACCAGCTCGGTGACGAGGATCGGCTGGACTTCGGAGAGCGGTCCGAAGTGCAGGGCGAGCGCCTGAAAGACGAGCGAACCGCAGAGCGCCACCCAACCGAGAAGCCAGAGAGGGTGGCGAAGCAAATACGCAATGAACTTCCAACCGGACGACTTTTTGGTGTCGCTCGTGCTGGCAATGTGCTGGAGCGCAACGGCGAGAGCATTCGTAATCGACGTCAGGAGCGCGAAGAGAATCGTCAACGGGTGCACGTTTCGAGAAGTGTGGAGAACGTGTCACGCATTAGACGAAGGCTACGACGGGCGGCCAGCGAAACCCATCTCGGAATCGGCACGACGCCGTTGACCACGAGTCGGTTTGGCGTCAATCGCGGACCCTTTCGTGTCCCGCACGTGTGCGATCGGCAACGGGACCTGTGGAAAAGAGGTGCCTAAATCGTTGCTAGTTGTGCGCATCGAGAAGAAACCGGTGGAAAACGTATCGGACTTTGGGCAAAAGTTCCTGATATCACGTTTTGACCCGACGCCAGCTCCAAAGGTCTGGCACAGTATCACTCGTAGTTCACGTAGCACCTGTCGATGGGAAGAGGAACCGCAAGGGGAATCGGACCAGGAGGGGAGAGGGGCCTCGCAAGAGGAACAGAACCCCCCCAACGGGCAGCGGAGTTCGGTCCGCAGTTCGTAACGACAAATGACGTGAAGTGCCAGCCGTCATGCGGTGGCCTGTCCGACACGGGTTAGCGAATGATGTGCCTTCGGGAACCCCGAGGGGCGGGTGAGTTTCGACTCACTGGTCACTCGGGGTTTTCGGCTTTTCTGAATCAGCGCTGAATCAAAAAAGTGACGATGAATCCAAGGGGGCGATCAACTCGGGTCCGTCGTTCTTCACGGAACCGACGCCCTTATCGACGTCGTAGTGCGCGAGTGTGCCGCCGGGCGCCGGCTGCAATAACGCGAGTCGCTCGTCCGGTGCGTGGTCCTTCACGTTTATCCAGGTCTCGACGTCGTCGCGACTGAGTACCACCGGCATGCGGTCGTGAATCTCGTCCATGTCCTCACTCGGCGTCGTGGTGATGATCGTGCACGTTCTCGTCAGCTCCGCGTCGTCGGGCTGTTCGGGGTCGCGCCAGAATTCGTAGAGTCCGGCGAAGAGCATCAGCTGGCCGTCGGTGCGCGTGAAGAAGTTCGGCTGCTTCACGTGACCGCTGCGGTGGTCCCACTCGTAGAAGCCGTCGACGGGGATGACGCACGGACGCTTCGCGAAGGCGCTCCGAAATGAGGGCTTCTCGGCGACGGTCTCGCCGCGCGCGTTGAAGAGTCGGTTGCCGATCTTGGGGTCCTTGGACCAACTAGGCACCAGACCCCAGCGGTAGCGGTCGAGCACGCGACCCTCGGTGCCCTCAGTGACGGCGAAGAGGCGGCGCTGGGGACCGACGTTCCAACTGTGGTGTCCCTCGGGATCGAGGCCCGCGGCGAGGGCGGCGTCGAGGAAGCGCGCGAGGCGTACTGGTGGGGTGAAGAGAGCGACGCGACCACACATGGCTCTATTCTTGCGCGATTTCGGCCCATTGGCGCACGTCGCACGGAGTCACTACTCTTACGAACATATGTTCGCTTTTTCTTCTAATCGCCCTGCATTGTCTGAGGATTTGGTGGCGACGCTGCGCCCCGTCACTCTCGCGAAGAGCCGGATGCTGCCCCTCGGCGAGCCCTGGGGTGCTCTCGTTCCCGGTAGCGGGCTTCGCCGCGGTTCGACCGTCGTCGTGCAGGCGCAGCCGGGACTGGGCGGGCTCAGCCTCGCGCTCAGTCTCCTCACCGAATCGAGTGCGAGGGGTCACTGGGCCGCGGTCGTCGGCGTCGACGATCCCGGGGTCGTCGCCATTGCCGACCTCGGCGTCGACCTGCGTCGCGTGTTGTTCGTGCCGCGTCCGCGTGGCGCGTGGGCCGAGTCGGCGGCCGACCTGCTCGATGGGGTGGACCTGCTCATTGTCCGTCCACCGTCGCGCGCGTCGCACGGTTCGGCGCGCCGGCTGATGGACCGCGTGCGCGAACGAGGGACGGTGTTGATCGTGCTCGCTGAACCGGCGTCGCTCTGGCCCCTACCGGCCGACCTCTCCTTCGACATCACCCAGTCGCAGTGGTCGACGTCATCGCGACTCGACGCGCGCTATCTCACGGTGCGCGTCGGTGGGCGAGGGGAAGCGGCACGCTGCGGCGAACACGTCGTGGTGTTGCCCAATCGAAAAGGCCGCTGCGAGGCCAACTGATGGAGCGGCTCCTCGCTATTTGGATTGAGGCGCTCAGCGACGAGTTGCCCGACGGATCGACCGTGCGCGACCATTTGGCGCTGCTCGACGCGCTCACAATCCTCTGTCCCTTCACCGAATCAATCCGACTCGACCTCTTCGTGCTGCCGCTTCGGGGGCCGAGTCGTTTCTTTGGCGGTGACGACGCGGTGCTGAAGATCGTGCGCGACAGCGTCTACGACGTCACGGGGCACGACTCGTCACTCGGCGTTGCCGACGGGCTGTTCTGCGCCGAGGAGGCCGCGCGAAAAGGGCTCGTCCTGGCACCGGGCACGACCACGTCATTTCGTCGGTCGCTGCCACTTTCGGTACTCGGGCGAAAGGACGTCGCGACGACCTGCCAGCGACTCGGTCTGCACACCGTCGGCTCCTTCGCCGACCTCGACACCGCGCGCGTCGCCGAACGGTTCAATAAGCACGCGCTCGCGTTGCACCGCGTGGCCCGCGGCGAGAGCGCCGAACTCGACACGCAGCGCGACGCCAAACTGGCCCGGCGTCTTCGTCAGTTGCGCGGCGAGGAGGAGGTGCGCGACGAGCAGATGGGATTCTTCGGTCAACGCGGCGCCGGTGACGACCGGGCCGAGGCGGCCGCGCATCGCGTGCGCCGTCGACTCGGCGCCGACGCCGTGGTGGTCGCGTCGCTGCGCGGAGGACGGGGGCCCGAGGACCGCGCCGCGCTCGTGCCCTGGGGATCGCCGTCCCTGAGTGCCCGCGACGTTGCGCCGTGGCCCGGACAGATGCGCGCCCCTTCGCCCGCTACCACCTTGGCCCATCCGGTGGCGGTGCAACTGCGTGACGAAAGTGACCACGTGGTCGTCATGGGCTCGCGCGGGTTTTTGAGCGAGACACCCCGTGCACTGTTGTTCTCCAATCAGATGCGCCGCGAGATTGTGTGGTACGCGGGACCGTGGCCGTTGGTGGAGCGCTGGTGGGCGCTCAACCGCCGCCGCGCGCACCTCCAGGTGCTGCTCGCTAGCGGTGAGGCGTTGCTGCTGAGCGCCGAGGCGAGCCGTTGGTGGCTCGCGGGAATCTACGACTGATGCACTACGGCGAACTCCACGCCCACTCGGGCTTCAGCTTCCTCGACGGGGCGAGTGACCCCGAAGAGTTGGCCGCCGAGGGCGCGCGACTCGGACTCTCGGGGTTGGCGCTCACTGACCACCACGGTTTTTATGGTGTCGTGCGCTTCGCCGAAGCGGCGCGGGCCTTCGGGCTGCCCACGGTCTTTGGCACCGAAGTATCCCTCGGCGCCACGGACGACCGCGTGGGCGTGCACGATCCCTCCGGTGAGCACCTGGTGTTGCTCGCCCGTTCGCCCGACGGTTATCGCAACCTCTCAACGATGCTCGGCGAGGCCCACCTACGTCGCGGTGAGAAGGGTGCCCCACGCTTCACCCTTGACGAGGTCGCCAGTAACGCGCACGAGTGGCTCGTGTTGAGTGGGTGTCGCAAGGGCCCCCTCACGCGTGCGTTGATGGAGGAGGGTCCGCGTGCCGCGGGGCGAGCGTTGGAACGTCTGGTGACGGCCTTCGGTCGCGACAACGTGGCGGTCGAGATCTGGGACCACGGGGCGCCCGACGACGTCGCGCGCAATGACGTGCTCGCCGAACTGGCAGTTCGCCGCGACGTTGCGCTCGTGGCGACGAACAACGTGCACTACGCAACGCCCGAGGCGTTCGCGCGCGCCAACGTGCTCTCGGCGCTTCGCGCCCGACAGAGCCTCGAAGAGATGGAGGGGTGGCTGAACGCCTCACCCCTCGCACACTTGCGCAGTGACGCCGAGCAGCGTCGCCGTTTCGCACGCTGGCCCGGTGTCGTTGATCAGGCCGGCGAACTGGCCAGCGCCCTCGCCTTCGACCTTCGACTCGTCGCCCCGAATCTCCCGCCGTTTTCGACCCCCGACGGCCTCGACGAGCAGTCGTACCTTGAGGTACTCGTGAGTGAGGGCGCGACGAAGCGCTACGGCACGCGCAGTGACGAGAAGGTGCCCGGCGCGTGGCGCCAGATCGATCACGAACTACGCGTGATCAAGACGCTCGGCTTCGCCGGCTACTTCCTCACCGTCTGGGATATCACCGAGTTCTGTCGGCGCAACGACATCTACTGCCAGGGTCGTGGTTCGGCGGCCAACTCGGCGGTCTGCTTCTCGCTCGGCATCACCAACGCCGACGCGGTGAAGCTCAACCTCTTCTTCGAACGGTTCCTCTCGCCGGCGCGTGACGGTCCGCCCGACATCGACGTCGACATTGAATCCGGTCGACGTGAAGAGGTGATCCAGTACGTCTACGAGCGCTACGACCGTCGTCACGCCGCCCAGGTGGCCGCCGTCATCACCTACCGTCCCCGTTCGGCACTGCGCGACGTCGCGCGCGCCTTCGGATTCAACGAAGAACAGGCCAACAAACTGCGCGACAGCGTCGACCGTCACACCATGACCGCGAGCGCCGACGTGCCCGAACTGGTCACGACGATGGCGAGCCAAATGCTGAATCGTCCTCGGCACCTCGGCATCCACTCGGCCGGCATGGTGCTCTGTGACCGACCGGTCATCGAGGTCTGTCCCGTTGAGTGGGGTCGCATGCCCGGGCGCACGGTCCTGCAGTGGGATAAGGACGACTGCGCGGCCATTGGACTCGTGAAGTTCGACCTGTTGGGACTGGGCATGCTCGACGCGCTGCACCGCTGCGTGCGCCAAGTTGAGTCCTTCTACGACCTTACGATCGACCTCGGGGCGTTACCCCAGGAGGATGCCGTCTACGACCTGTTGTGCGAGGCCGACACCGTTGGCGTTTTCCAAGTGGAGTCGCGCGCTCAGATGGCGACGTTGCCGCGAATCCAACCGCGGTGCTTCTACGACATTGTCATCGAGGTGGCGATCATCCGGCCCGGCCCGATCCAGGGCAACGCCGTTAACCCCTACATCCGACGTCGCCGGGGTGACGATCCGGTCACCTACCTGCACCCGCGACTCGAGCCCATCCTTCGTCGCACGCTCGGCGTTCCGCTCTTCCAGGAGCAGTTGATGGAGATGGCGGTTGCGGTCGCGGGCTTCTCACCGGCCGAGTCGGACGAACTGCGCCAGGCCATGGCCGCGAAACGCTCAGAGTTGCGCATGATGAAACTGAAGAGTCGTTTCTACGCCGGCATGGCGGAGAACGGCATCACCGGGGGAGCGGCCGATCAACTCTTCGACGCGTTGGCGGCCTTCTCCAACTTCGGTTTCCCCGAGTCGCACGCGGTCTCCTTCGCCCACCTCGTCTACTGCTCGGCGTGGCTGAAGGTGCACTACCCGGCGGCCTTCCTCGTCTCGATGCTGAACGCCCAACCGCTCGGCTTCTGGTCGACGCAGAGTCTCGTCGCCGACGCGCAGCGTCACGGCGTGCGCGTGAAGCGTCCCGACGTGAACCACTCGGGCGTCGAGGCGACGTTGGAGGGATCCGTGACCGACCCCGACGTGCGGCTCGGTCTCTCGCACCTGCGCACGATTGGGGACGAACTGGCCACGCGCATTGTCGAGGGTGCGCCGTGGTGCGACTCGTCGGACCTCGTGCGTCGGGCGGGCGCCCAGCAGCATCACCTCGAGGTGTTGGCCGCTGCAGGTGCGCTCGACTCCTTTGGTGCGACTCGTCGGGCGCAGGCCTGGTCGGCCGGGGCCGCCGCCCAGGGCACCCTCGACCGGTTGCCGGGCGTCGTGACGGGCTTGGAGGCGCCGACGCTGCCGGCGACCAGTGAGATGGAGCGGGTCGCCGACGACCTGTGGTCGATGGGACTCACCCCCGAGGCCACGGCCATTGCGCTGGTGCGCGAGTCGCTTAGTGCGCGCGGCGTCACGCGCGCGAACGCGCTGTTGGGCGCGGAGAGTTCGCGCGTCGTGGTGGCCGGTGTCGTGACGCACCGCCAGCACCCCGAGACGGCCAATGGTGCGGTCTTCATCAACTTGGAGGACGAGACCGGACACGTCAACGTGATCTTCTCCAAGGGGGCGTGGGCCAGGTGGTCGTTGGTCGCGCGAAGCTCACCGGCGTTGGTGATCAGAGGAATGCTGCAGCGTGGGCAGGGAACGTTGACGCTCACGGCTGAGTTCGTCGAGCCGCTCTCACTCGGCGCCACGACGCCATCACGCGACTGGCACTAACGAACTACGACCGCGACGATGGTGGACCGAGCAGGTCCCACTTGTTGCCGTAGAGATCCTCGAAAACGGCCACCATGCCGTACTCCCCGGTGCGTGGTGCGGTGTGGAAGGTGACGCCGTAGGCCGACATGCGCTCGTACGCGACGTCGAAGTCGTCCACACGCAAAAACAGTCCGACGCGACCACCGAACTGATTGCCGACAAAACTTTCTTGCTCGGTGCCACGCGCTTTCGCAAGCAGGAGTCCGGTAGAGAGATCGGGAGGTCGAACGACGACCCAACGTTTTGCCCCGCCATCGCCGTCGAGCGACGAGGAGTCCTCGGTCAGCACGAAGTCGAGCGCGTCAACGAAGAATGTAATCGCCGCGTCGTAGTCGTTGACGATGAAACTGACCAGATCGATACCCATCGAATCAGGCTAACGGCCGAATCACCGGAAGAGGGAACCGCCACGAATGCGAGTGTTGCACCGGCGGCTCATCTGCGTTGAAGGGTCAGGCGAGTGGCTCGACGAACGCGTACTCGGGCCGGTGTCCAGATTCAATTTCCAACCGTACGAGTAATTGGGCAACCGGCAGGTCCTTCGCGTGAGTGATGCCAATGCACCGCGACCGAGTTGGCAGGACGTCAAATCGAAGGTCCGTCGTCGCGAGCAGCTGTCCGACAAACGTCGAGAGTTGCAGTTCCGAATCGATTTCGAAGTCGTGCGACTCAAGTGATTTGCGCAGTAGAGGAATGATCTCCGGTTGAAATCCCCACAAGTTCATTGAGACGGTCGCGAGTGGCGATAACGACACGGGTTCGAGCCCGTCGTCGGCGTCGTAGCCCTCCAACGTCGAGTGAACGTTACGCCGCTCCACGATTTCCGTAAGACGACCATCTTCCACCATGCACGTGCCGCGCGAGACGGGAAGGTCGCCGACTAGTGCGCGGTCGAGCTCGAAGCCGACGAGACAGTTGTCGGAGCTTTTCGCGAGTTGCGCGCCCAGTAGCAAGAACGCGGCGCGACCGTAGAGGTCGTCGGCATTGGAGATGCCGAAGGGCCGAGAAAGATCGAGACTTGATTCTGCCGCGAGTGTCGCGTCCACGGTACCGCGCAAGCGATTCTGTACGGCGAAGGAGACCTTGTGTTCCTTCGGCCAACGGTCGGCGACGTGCTTCTCAATTTGGGGACCGGTGTCGGGATTGACGACGATGACGATGTCCTCGAAGCCCGACGCCCAGGCGTCGGAGGCTAAGAGGTCGATGACGCCTTCGCCGTGCTTGCCAATCGGCGCTAACTGCTTCACGCCGCCGTAGCGTCGGGCGCGACCGGCGGCGAGGATGACGAGCGATGGTCCGCTCAACGCGACCACCGCACGACGGCCGACGCCCACGTCATGCCGGCGCCGAATCCAGTCAGGAGTGCGTACTCGCCGGACTTAATGCGACCGTTCTCGCGGGCATCGAAGAAGGCGAGTGGAATCGACGAGCTCGACGTGTTGCCGTAGCGATCGAGCGTGACGACGGTGCGCTCCATTGGAATCTCGAGGCGTTGTGTAGCCGCCTTGATGATGCGGATGTTCGCCTGGTGGGGGATGACGAGGCTGATGTCGTCGGGGCTCACCTGCGCAATCTTCATCGCCTGTTCGGCCGAGTCGACGACCACGCGTACGGCGCGACGGAAGACCTCCTTACCGTCCATCTGGAAGTAGCCGCCGTGCTCCGCCGTCAAGAGATCGGCCGCCGAACCGTCGGCGCCTAACACGAAGGAAAGAATGTCGCTCTGCTCGTCGTCGTATTCGAGAACGGCCGCGCCGGCGCCGTCGCCCAGCAGCACCGCCATGTTGCGGTCGCTCCAGTCGACCCAGCGAGAGAGATTCTCCGATCCGATGACCAGGATCCGCTTGTTGCCGGTCTCGAGCAGACCCTGCGCCGTACGAACGGCGTACATGAAACCGCTGCAGGCGGCGTTGACGTCCATGGCGGGACAACTGAGACCGAGCTCGTGGGCAATCATCGGTGCCGAAGCGGGACAGATACGGTCCGGCGTCGTGGTCGCCACGACGATGAAGTCGATGTCGCCGACGACGAGACCGGAATCTTCGATGGCGTTGCGCCCGGCGATCACGCCCAGCGAAACGGCGGAACCGCCGATGCGGCGTTCGCGGATGCCCGTGCGCTCGGTGATCCATTCGTCGGAGGTGTCGAGCGTGAGTGAGAGCTCGTCGTTCGTTACTATTCGGTCGGGTAGGGCAATGCCCCAGCCCTTAAAGCGAACGCCCATTGTCAGCTCCTTCGCTGCTCAGCCTGCGTTGAAGTCTACGACGTGGCTTCGCCCGAAGCGGGTGCCTTCAATACTTGCAACGTACAGCGCGCAACGCAGATCAATCGGCCCCCGTCGTCAGTGAGGTCGATGCCCCACACGTGGACCGTGCGGCCCTTTCGAATGGGCGTCGCGGTCGCGGTGAGGGTGCCACTGGTCATGGAACGTAGATGCGAGCAGTTGAGCTCAGTGCCAACAACGATCTGCCCGGGTTCGACGCTGAGTGCACCCCCAATGCTGGCCGCCCCTTCGGCCAGCAACGCTGACACGCCACCGTGCAAGATGCCGTAGGGCTGGTGGACCTTCGGGCCGACGTCGACCTGCAAGACGACCTTCTCCGGCGTGAGTTCAATGACCTTGATCCCCAACTGTTTGTTCACGTCATTGGCGTCGGAAAGTCGGCTCGTCATGGCATCGGACATTTCGACAGTGTAGAAGTCGGCCGGTAACCTCGGACCATGACTCGACGAGTAGACCTTCGAAGCGACACGGTGACCCAACCGACTGAGGCCATGCGCGACGCCATGTTCAGCGCCGTCGTGGGCGACGACGGCTACAACGAGGACCCCACGATTCGATCGCTCGAGGAGCGCTACGCCGAGATGGTTGGCAAGGAGGCGGCGGTCTTCGTGCCGTCGGGCGTGATGGGCAACCAGATTGCGGTGCGCGTTCTGACGTCGCCCGGCGACCTGGTGATCGCGGGGCGTGGTCAGCACGTCGTGAGTTTCGAGATGGGTGCAGCGGCGAGGAATGCGTCAGTCCAGTTCGCCACCGTCGACGACGCCCGCGGCACGCTCGCGCTGCGCGAGGTGCTGGACGTCATCGACGCCGAAGAGGATCACCAGCCCCACGTGGCGATGGTTTCGCTCGAGAACACGCACATGCCCTCGGGGGGTACACCACTGGACGTCGCCGACATTGTGGCGCTGTCCGGCGCACTCGGCGGTCGCCCGATTCACCTCGACGGCGCGCGTCTCTTCAACGCAGTTGTGGCAACGGGCACAACCGCCGCGCAGTACGCCGCCCCCGCGACCACGGTGATGACCTGTCTCTCGAAAGGTCTCTGCGCGCCGGCCGGTTCCTTACTCGCTGGTCCGGCCGAACTTATCGAACGAGGGCGCGTCGAGCGAAAGCGACTCGGTGGGGCCATGCGTCAGGCCGGCTTCCTCGCGGCCGCCGGACTCGTGGCGCTCGAAACGATGATCGAGCGTTTGGCTGACGATCACGCGAGGGCGAACACGTTGGCCCATCTCTTCGCCACGGCGTTTCCCGAAGCGGACTACGACCCAACGACCTGTCGAACGAACATCGTGGCCTTCAATCATCCCCAGGCCCGTCAACTCGTGAGTGAACTCGCGCACCTCGGCGTGGAAGGCGGGACCGTGGGTCCACGTCGAGCGCGCTTCGTCACCCACGCGGGTGTGAGCGACGACGACGTCACGTTCGTGGCCGATGTGTTGGCGCAGTTCAAGCCCACGCTGGGCTGAGTACTTCGACACCGGCGTTCGCGCATTCGTCGCGAAGAGTTCGCCTGTTGGCTCGGAGAGGAAATGGCCCGAGGCGGTAGCCTTAGAGGACCATAAAGGCATCACATGACTGACATTCTCCACCTCTCCACGTTCCTGCACCGTCCAATCTTCGATTCCGACGGCGACCGGATTGGTCGCGTCCAGGACCTCGTCGCGCGCCTCGGCGACAATCCGCATCCACCCATCGTGGGGGCCGTCATTCGTATTGAGGGTCGCGATCTCTTCGTGCCCATCAAGAAGATTGGCGGTCTGGCCGAAGGTCGCATGACCTTCGAGGGCAAGCGGGTCGACCTGCGACGATTTGAGCGTCGTCCGGGAGAGCTCCTCCTCGCCGAAGACCTCTTGGCGCGCCACCTCATCAACCTGGTGCGTGGTCGCCTGATCATCGCCAACGAGATCGAAATCGCCCAGATTGATAACAAGTGGGAGGTCGTGGGCGTCGATCCTGGACGTCGACCGTTCCTCCGACGTGTGCTCGGCAAGAACGTCGGCCAACGGGTGAAGTCCGAAGCGATTGTCGATTTCGCTTCCATCGAACCCTTCGTGTCGCACGTACCGTCGGCCCGCCTCCGGATTCCCTATCGCAAATTGGCGAAGCTGCATCCGGCCCAGATCGCGGACCTCGTCGAACAGGCGAGCCACGAAGAGGGCGAGGAGATTATCGAGGCCGTGGGGCTCGACCGCGAGCTCGAAGCCGACGTCTTCGAAGAGCTCGACGTCGAGCATCAGTTGGAGTTCCTCGAGGGTCGTTCGGATGCCGAAGCGGCCCGGTTGTTGTCACGTATGGAGCCCGACAACGCGGCCGACCTGATTAGCGAAGTCGATCAGGAGCGCCGTCTGCCGATCCTCGAGCAACTTGGCGCCGATCAGCAGACCAAGGTCCGTCAACTCCTCTCTTATAACGCCGATACCGCCGGCGGTCTTATGAACACCGACTTCGTTTCGGTGCCCTCAACCGCCACGGCCGCCGACGCGCTCGAGGCGATTCGCAGTTCGACCGTGCCGGCCGAGTCGGTCCACGCTGTCTTCATCCTCGACGATGGAGGCCAGCCAATCGGGGCTGCGTCCATTGCGCCACTCGTGCGCGCTCGAGAGAACGAGTTGGCGCTCGCGGTGGCCCGAACGCAACTCGCCCACGTGCACCCGCAGTGGGACCTGCACCGAATCTCACGCAAGATGAGTGACTTCAACCTCACCGTTTTACCCGTCCTCGATGACGACCACGGCCACATGGTTGGCGTCATTACAGTCGACGACCTGCTCGAAGAGCTCCTGCCCCAGGGTTGGCGCCGCGAGTACGGCATGCACGCGGTGGAGGAATAGTGCCGCGCGTCACCTCGGGTCACGTTCTAAGGGGGCTTCTCTGAAACCCCCTAGTACCAGCCTTACGGCGTATCACGTACCGACGCAACTTCGCACGACTCCCTTGGTAGACGCATAGTCCACCCTCTGGTTTCGCCGTGGTTGTTTCGCCTAACGACCACAGCGAGACGAAAGGAGGTGGATCGTGCAGAGCGAAGCGGCAAAAGAACTTCAGATCAGTGGTGCCTTCGGCACCATCAAGGCTCACGACACGGGTCACCGTCACGGACTACGCGCCCGTTTCTTGACGCTCATCGCAATCATTGGTCCTGGACTCATCGTCATGGTGGGCGACAACGACGCCGGTGGGGTCTCCACCTACGCTCAGGCCGGTCAGAATTTCGCGTACACGATGCTCTGGACGTTGCCGCTTCTCATCCCGGTCCTCATCATCAATCAGGAGATGGTCGCGCGTCTCGGCGCCGTGACCGGGGTCGGCCACGGCCGACTCATCCGCGAACGATTCGGCAAGTACTGGGGCAACGTCTCGATCGGTTCCATCCTGTTACTCAATTTTCTCATCATTATCACCGAGTTCATCGGCATCTCGCTCTCCATGGAGTACTTCGGCGTCAGCCCCTACATCTCGGTGCCGATCGCCGTGATCCTGCTCTTCTCGGTGACGGCGTCGGGATCGTTCCAACGCTGGGAGCGCTTCATGATGCTCTTCGTCGCGATCAACTTCGTGATCGTCCCGTTGGTGATCGTCACGAAGCCGCACTTTTCGTCAATGGTGAGTCATTCGGTCATCCCGGGCATCCGCGGCGGCGCGTCGTCGGCCGCCGTACTGCTCATCATTTCGATCATCGGGACCACCGTCGCGCCGTGGCAGTTGTACTTCCAGCAGTCGAACATTGTGGACAAGAAGATCACGCCTCGCTGGCTCAACTACGAGCGGGTCGACACCATCATTGGCTCACTCATTGTCGTGGTCGGTGCGGGGTTGATGATCGCGGTCGCCGCCGCGGGACTCTCCGGTCACGGCACCACGAACTCGTACACCAACGCACTCGGTGTTGCGCGCGGACTTAGTCGCTACGTCGGCAAGGGCTCGGGCACGCTCTTCGCGATCCTCCTGTTGAATGCATCGGTCATCGGCGCGGCGGCGGTGACGCTCGCGAGCACCTACGCGCTCGGCGATCTCGGCGCCTCTCGACACTCACTCAACGCTCGCATTCGCGACGCCAAAGTGTTCTTCGGATCGTTCGCCGGACTGCTCGTCGTCGCCGGCGTCGTGACCCTGTTGCCGGGCGCGCCACTCGGGCTCATCACTTTGGCGGTGCAGGCCATGTGCGGGCTGATGTTGCCGAGCACCACGATCTTCGTCCTCCTGCTCTGCAACGACCGCGAAGTACTCGGACCGTGGGTGAACGGGAAGTGGTTAAATGTCGTGGCGACGATCATCGTGAGCGTGCTCGTGGTGCTGTCGATCACCATGATGGTCTCAACCCTCTTCACGTCAGTGAACGTGATCGTTCTACTCAGTACCCTCGGGATCATCGTGGTCATCGGTCTCCTCATCGGACTCCCGATCGGACTTCGTCGGGCCGCCGTGAAGGCCGACTACGACATCGACAAGCGCGACTGGCGTACGCCACGTCTCACACTGCTCGCGCCACTGCCGACGTCGCTCGCTCGTCGGATTCTGTTGCGCGCCGTCGGCTCCTACCTGTTGGTGGCGGGCACGCTCTTGGTCGTGCGCATTATCCAACTAGCCACCTCCTAGTCTCTCAGGATGACGTCTACCCCCACGCTCGTCTGCGTGCACGCACACCCCGACGATGAGGCCCTCTTTACCGCGGGCATTACCTCGTTCTACGCCGACCTCGGATACCGCGTCATTCTCGTCACGTGTACGAATGGTCAATTGGGAATCGACGCCAACGGGCGGCCGGGCTCGCACCCCGAGCACGACGCCGAGGTCACGAGGAGTGTGCGCGCCGGTGAGCTACAACTCGCCGGTACCGTCGCCGGTTTCTTTCGCGTGATCACGCTCGGCTACGACGACTCGGGCATGAAGGGTTGGCCGCAGAACGAGGCGCCCAACGCGTTCGTGCAAGTTGACGTGGACGCCGTTGCGCGAACGCTCGCGGCCATTCTGGATGAGGTGGACGCCACCGTCGTCGTCACCTACGACGAGAATGGATTCTACGGTCACCCCGATCACATCATGGCGAACGTCATTACGCGCCGGGCCCTCGACATCGCGACGAGTCCGCAACGTCTCTACTATCCGGTGGTGCCCAAGAGCGTGCTCGTCCAGTTCATTGAGGGCGCCACGGCCAAGGGCGTCTTCCTCCCGGCCTGGATACTGGACGCCTCGCACCATGTCGACGATCATTTGGTGACCACTACAATGGACGTGCGCGCCTTCGCTGCGCGCAAGCACCAAGCAATCGCGACCCACGCCTCCCAGATTGACAACGCTGACCTCGTGACGATGGACGAAGAACTCTTCGCACTGTTGTTCGGCACCGAGTACTACCAGCGCGCGTGGAGCCGTGATGTCACAACTGGCGACGAAACTGATCTCTTTGGAGGACTGTGATGGAACAACTGACCTTTCTCGCCGTGCACGCTCACCCCGACGACGAGGCCAGCTCGAGTGGTGGGCTCTACCGGCTGCTCGCCGACCAGGGCGTGCGCACCGTACTGGTGACCTGCACGAACGGCGAGTGCGGTGACGCCCCCGACGGAGCGAAGCCCGACGCCGATCATCACGACGGCGATGAAGTGGCCAAAATCCGCGCCGTCGAACTTGACAACGCGGTGAAGATTCTCGGTATTAGTCGACTCGTGCGACTCGGGTACCGCGACTCGGGAATGATGGGTTGGCCCCAGAACAAGGATCCCGAGTCGTTCTGGGCAACCCCCGTCGACGTGGCGGCCGCCAAACTCGCTGAGACGTTCATGGAGGAACGACCTCAGGTCATCATGACCTACAACGAGCACGGCTTTTACGGTCACCCCGATCACATTCAGGCGAACCGCATCACGCTCGCGGCGCTCGAACTGATTGACTACGAACCGACCTTGTACTTCAACGCGATTCCCGATTCGGTGTTCGCGCTGTGGCGCCTGCGCTGGGAGCAGGAGGATCGCGAACGCAAAGAGGCCGATACCGCAAAGGGCATTGTTCGCGAACCAGAAGTACCCGACCCCGACGTGGAAGAGTTCGAAATGGGAACGCCCGATGACCAGATCGCAGCGACCATCGATGTCAGCGAAGTGAACGGCGCGAAGTTCGACGCGCTGGAGGCGCACGCTTCGCAGATCAGCGATTCTTTCTGGATGAAGATGGGCAAGGAGGAGTTCATGAAGACCATGAGCACCGAGTGGTTCGTGCGGGTGACGAATCCAAGGAACCTCGAAGGCAACGTCACCGACATCTTCGCCGGTTACCGTTGAGCTTCGTCGCGGCGAGGTACGTCTACAAACGCGACATCGTTGCGCGCAACGTCGCTTCGACTCGTGCGTGCATGCCCTGGAAGTCAACGTCCTTTCGCGCTCCCGCCTGAGTCTGCAAGAAGTTACCCCAACCGGGAAGGTAGAGAAGGAGTCCCGCGACGTCCCACCACGGCGCGAGCGTGCGTCTCGAACCGGCCAGATACTTCAGTCGGAACTGTTCGGCGTACTCCGTTGAATAGAGGACGCTCAGATTGAGTCGACTGTGCGCGACGTCCATTTCCGGTGGACCGTTCGAAGCCCATACCCAATCAACGACACTGCGAAGCACGCCGCGACGCCACAAGAGATTGAAGTGCTGATAGTCGTGGTGAATGAAGCACTCTTCAGTGGGTGGTGGATTGGTGTCGAGAACTGACAGCGCCTCGCGCCAGAGGACTGCGTCCTTCGTCCACTCGGGAACCACCAATCGATCGCGGTTCAGCCACGATTCCGCCGGTGGTGCAGTCACGTTTGCACTGTGGATTCGTACGAGCATCGCCGCCATTTGAGATATCCAGTCGTCGGGGTCCTTGGGGGAGAGTTCCACGTGGCCATCGAGATAGGTCATGAGCAGCGACGGGAATCCGCACTCACTGCCTTCCGCATCGATGGCGAGCACGTGCGGAGCATCGATGTCGGTGCTCATCAATTCGTTGAGGATGTGCGCCTCACGCAGTACGCATTCCGAACCGCGATGTTCGTGGTCATCAATCCACTGGCGCAGGACCACGCGGCGGTGGTGTCCGTGGGTGTCCACGAGTGTCAACACGTGCACGGCCGAAGAAATACCGCCGGTCAGTCTGCGAACTCCGGTGGCGTTTGAGTCCGCGCCACATACGCTTCCCGCCCACGACAGGGCCGACGAGGTCGGCGACGCGGCGTTGGTCTCACTCATCACATCTATCCAACGATGATCCGCACCACGAGCCCCACGCCGATGGCGGCGATTACCAAAAGGATTCGACGCAGGCGTTGACTGGACATGGCGTCCACGCTTCGCGCCAGGTTGAACGGCCCCGTTCGGCTCAATCGCGGAAAGTTGGCACTGTCCCGCTCGGCGTCTCGTCGTCCCCGCTCAATCTTGGCGAGCCGAATCCTTCGTTGATCGTCGGTCTCCAGGGATCGTCCGCAACGTGCGCAACGAATCGTCGCTGGGGTATTCACTTCATGACAGTCGGGACACTCAATGGTCTCGTTGGACATGCCCCGACTCCTCTCCGCTACTCCCTCAACGTAGCGAGTTCCCCGAACCGTTAGTAGCGGTACGTATCGGGTTTGAAGGGGCCTTCGACCGGCACGCCGATGTAGTCGGCCTGCACCTTTGAGAGCGTGGTCAACTTCACGCCGAGCGCGTCGAGGTGCAGTCGCGCGACCTTCTCGTCGAGATGCTTGGGCAGGACGTACACCTTCTTCTCGTAGTTCGAGTTGTTGACGAAGAGTTCAATCTGGGCCATTGTCTGGTTGGTGAACGAGTTGCTCATCACGAAGCTCGGGTGACCGGTTGCGTTGCCGAGGTTCAAGAGTCGACCCTCCGACAGCAAGATAATGGCCCGTCCGTTGGGCATGATCCACTTGTCGACCTGAGGCTTAATGTTCTCGCGCTTCGCCCCTTTGAGGTTGGCGAGCCCGGCGATGTCGATCTCGTTGTCGAAGTGACCAATGTTGCCGAGAATCGCCTGATGCTTCATCATCAACATGTGATCGACCGACACGATGTCGCGGTTGCCTGTCGCCGTGACGATGATGTCGGCATTCGGCAACGCTTCTTCAAGGGTCGTAACTTGAAAGCCGTCCATCGCCGCCTGCAAGGCACAGATCGGATCGATCTCAGTGATGATGACGCGAGCGCCCTGACCCTTCAACGATTCGGCCGATCCCTTACCGACGTCGCCGTAACCGCAGATCACGGCGACCTTGCCGCCGATCAAGGTATCGGTCGCGCGATTGATGCCGTCGATCAGCGAGTGGCGACAGCCGTACTTGTTGTCGAACTTGGACTTCGTGACGGCGTCATTGACGTTGATCGCCGGGAACAACAATGTTCCGTCACGTTCCATCTCGTAGAGGCGGTGGACACCGGTCGTCGTCTCCTCGGAAACGCCGATGAGGTCCTCGGCCATTGGGCCGAAGAACGCCTCGCCACTCGACACGATGGTGTCGAGCAGTTGAAGAATGACGCGATACTCCTCGGAGTCGGCGCTTTCCGGAGCGGGCACGAAACCGGCCCGTTCGAATTCCAGTCCCTTGTGCACGAGGAGGGTTGCGTCACCGCCGTCGTCGAGGATCATGGTCGGACCGTTGTGGCCGGGCCAGCGCATCATCTGCTCGGTGCACCACCAATACTCTTCGAGCGTCTCACCCTTCCACGCGAAGACGGGTACGCCCTGGGGGTCGTCAACGGTTCCGTTCGGGCCGACGACGACTGCGGCAGCGGCGTGGTCCTGGGTCGAGAAGATGTTGCAACTGACCCAGCGGACGTCGGCACCGAGCGCGACGAGCGTCTCGATGAGGACGGCCGTTTGAATCGTCATGTGGAGCGATCCCGCAATGCGTGCCCCGGCGAGCGGCTTGGTCGTTCCGAACTCGGCGCGCATGGCCATAAGACCGGGCATCTCGTGTTCGGCGAGCGTCATTTCCGCGCGACCGAAATCGGCGAGTGAGAGGTCGGCAACTTTGTAGTTGAGGGTGTCAGAGGTCATGGTTCTCCTAGAAATTGAAGACTTCCAGGCGCCGACCTCTGTCGCATACGCCTGCGTCAATTGTAACGCGTCAAACGCCGACGCGGAACTCCACAACGTCGCCGTCGCGCATGACGTATTCCTTGCCTTCAATACGGGCCTTGCCCGCGGCCTTCACTGCGGCCATCGTGCCGGCACTCATGAGATCGTCAAAGGAGACCACCTCGGCTTTGATGAAGTGCTTCTGAAAGTCGGTGTGAATCTCTCCGGCCGCTTCGGGTGCCGTGGCGCCCTGGTGGATTGTCCACGCCCTGGTCTCCTTGGGGCCGGCGGTGAGAAACGTCTGCAGGCCCAGTGCGTCAAATCCGACACGTGACAACTGCGCCAGTCCAGACTCCTGTTGACCAAAGGATTGCAAGAGCTCGAGGGCTTCATCTGCGTCCAGATCGGAGAGTTCGGACTCAACCTTCGCGCACAGGATCACCGACGGTGACGGAGCGACCGACGCCATGAGTTCGGCGCAGCGATCGGCGTTGCCAAGTGTCTCCTCGTCGACGTTGAAGACATAGATAAAGGGCTTGTCGGTGAGGAGGTGCAAGTCAGCGAGAGCATCGCGGTCGAGTTCCTTGCCGACTTTGGAAATGACGAGTCCCTGGTCCAGCGCATCGCGCGCCTTCTTCATCTCGACCAATCGCGTGGCCGCCGCACCGCCGCTGCGCTTGGCCTCTCGTTCCAGGCGCGAGAGGGCCTTGTCAACAGTTTGCAGGTCGGCGAGGATGAGCTCGGTCTCAATAGTGGCGACGTCGCTAGCCGGGTCGATGTGGCCATCCACGTGAATGACGTCATCGTCCTCGAAGACTCGCACCACCTCGCAAATTGCATCGCACTCGCGGATGGCTGCGAGGAACTGATTTCCCAGGCCTTCACCCTCGGAAGCCCCTCGCACGATACCGGCGATATCAACGAACGTCACCGTTGCCGGCAGGATCTTCTCGGAGCCGTGGATCTTGGCCAACTGGCTGAGGCGGGGATCGGGTACCGCGACGACGCCGACATTGGGCTCGATGGTCGCGAAAGGATAATTCGCCGCCAAAACGTGATTATTGGTCAGGGCATTAAATACTGTTGATTTACCGACGTTGGGTAGTCCGACGATTCCAATTGAGAGGGCCATAGAGCCATCAAGGCTAACCGAGTGTCGCGTTGGTGCGTCTCGCAATCATTCGCCCGTCTCGCACGCGCAGCGACAAAATGAGAGCCTTCGGCGTCCGGGCGTCCGTGATGCACGAATCACGCGATTTCCTTGAGGACCCCATCGTCAATCTCGAGTCGACGGTCGGCCTGTTGCGCAATCTTCTCGTCGTGAGTCACTACGAGAACGGTGGCCTGTTGTTTTGAGGCGGCGGCACGGAGAAGTTCAACGATCTTTTGACCGGTCCCGCGATCGAGACTGCCCGTGGGCTCGTCGGCGAGGATCAACTGCGGTTGGGCGGCGAACGCGCGCGCGATCGCAACGCGTTGCTGTTCGCCGCCGGACAACTTCGCTGGACGACGGCTTCCCTTGTCAGCATTGAGTCCCACCATCGCGAGCATCTCGTCGGCACGGGCCTCCCTCTCTTCCTTGGGCCAGTGGGAGAACTCGAGCGCGAGCTCGACGTTCTCTTTGGCACTCAGATTGGGGATGAGGTTGAACTGCTGGAAGACGAATCCGACCTGGCGTGACCGGAACTTCGTACGACCCGACGAATCAAGATTTGCCAACTCCACGCCGTCGATGTCGATGCTTCCCTTATCCGGAGCGTCGAGGAGTCCGAGCAGTGAGAGCAGGGTCGACTTGCCACTACCACTGGCTCCAATGATGGCGAGCATCTCTCCGTTCTGGGCGTCGAAGCTCACGTTCTGGACGGCGTGCACCTCACCGGCATCCGTGTGGAACGTCTTATCTAGGTTCGCTACTTTGAGCATTACTCACTCCTCAATACTTCGGCCGGACGGATACGGACAATGGTGGCGGTTGCGACGGTGCTACCAATTGCGGCGATCACAATGGCGGCAAGCAGGGCGAAGGCGAGCGTCGACCATCCGGCCGACGTGTGAATCTGTGTGAGGGTGTTGCCGACTCCTCCGAAGCGGAGTTGTCCACCACCGGTTGCGGCGCCGGCGGGCGGTGTGAAACCGCTACCACCGCCAATGAAGCCGCCTGCACCACCCTGGTTTCGAACGAATCCTCCCGTGTTGGTCGTCGTGGTCCCGCCCTTGGCGCTGATCAACGCCGACGTGATCGGACTGCTGATGGCCACGCCGCCAATGAAACCGACGATTGCGCCGAGGATGGTGAACGTCGTCGACTCGGAGATGAACTGGGTGATGATGGAACGGTTCGGTGCGCCGAGTGCTTTCAGCACGCCGACTTCGCGGCGACGTTCCCGCACAATCATGAGCATTGAAAGCAACAAGATGAGGGCGGCGCCAATGACGGCTCCGATCAGCGTGTAGGTGGAGATCGTCTTTACGGAGTTGAGCGGCGCCAGTTGGGCCTGAATGGTCGCTTGCGTTGACGTCACGTCGGCCGCTGATCCCAGGGACTTCGTTATCGCCTTATCGACGCTCGCCACGTGATCAATGCTGTTGACGACCACCGTCGCCGACGTCACTTGATTCGACGCTGACGCCAAAGTTTGGACGGTGCTAAGCGGCATCAGCACGTCCGAGTCGGCGAACGTCGAACCGGAGTTGTAAATGCCGACGACGGTGATCGTTGTTTTCCAGGCAGTGAAGGTCGATCCGACCTTCAATTTGTTCTTGCTGGCGAGGTTGGCGCCGATGATGGCCACATTGGCCTTCGACGTGGGGCTGAAGGTGGTGCCGGAGGTGAGCTTCTCGGTGCCGCCGCCGTTGGCTCCGCCGACGAGGGCGTTACCGGGACTATTGGTGCCGATGACTCGGATAGGTATCGTGAAACCGGCGCCCGAACCGGCTTGACCGGTTCCGGCGTTGCCGTTGGGGTTGCCACCCGTCGAACCGAATCGCTGGCCGAGCGAACCAACGGGTGTGGGCGACGTCAGCGACGAGTTCGACGTGGAGAGCTGCTCACTGAGCGACTCCTGCACGGAGGTGACATTGGCGAGATTGAGCAGGGCGTCGACTTTCGTTTGCTTCAACGGCGTACCGCCTCCGTTGAACCCGAAGAAGCCCTTCGGCGCCACGGTGATGGTGTTGCCCGTTGAGGCGCGTACCGAGTTGATCTTCGTGTTGACGGCGTCACGAGCGATCAGCATTGAGATCGAGAGTGTGATCGCGACGGCCAAGATGACGATGACGCCCACCGATCGCATGGAGTTTCGAAAGGCATTTCGCACACCTCGACGGACTGAATTCACTGGGCTTCCTTTCAAGCTCGGCTGGAGACAGTGTTGTAGAGGGACAAAAGGGCGGTTGCAAGATTCAGTAAACGAAGACTAAGAATCGCCGTCTTGCGTCGGTTGACATCGTCCTCTACTGTCGAGCAATGGAATCGGAAAATGTAGTCGTCGGTGTTGCGCCCTTTCGCGAGTGGGAGACGTGGTACCGCGTCACCGGCGATCTGAAATCCGGTAAGACACCGCTCGTCGTCGCCCACGGTGGACCGGGTTGTACGCACGATTACGTACTCGCACTCGCCAAGCTCGCCGACACCGGACGACCGGTCGTGCACTACGACCAGATCGGCGGCGGCCGCTCGACGCACATGCCCGAGCGCGGCGGCGACTTTTGGACCGTGCAACTCTTTCTTGACGAGCTGGAGAATCTCCTCACGTATCTCGGTATCAACGATCGGTACTTCTTGCTCGGCCAATCGTGGGGCGGAATGCTGGGCGCCGAACACGGAATCCGCCAGCCCGCCGGTTTGAAGGCGCTCGTCATCTCCAACTCGCCGGCGTCGATGGCGCTCTGGGCAAGTGAGGCCAAGATCCTTCGAGGCGATCTCGACCCCGAGGTCGAGGCAGCCCTCGACAAGCACGAAGCGTCCGGCACGACCGACGACCCCGAATACCTCGAAGCCCAGCAGGTCTATTACGACCTGCACGTCTGTCGAGTCGTGCCAAATCCTCCCGAGGTCGTGCGTACCTTCGAGATGCTGATGGAGGATCCGACCGTCTACAACGTCATGAACGGTCCCAACGAATTCTTCTGCATCGGGACCTTACGGGATTGGAGTGTGGTGGACCGGGTGCACAACATCACGGCGCCCACCCTGCTCTGTTCCGGTCGATTTGACGAGGCGACACCGGGGACCGTCCAGCCCTTCTTCGACAACATTCCTGACGTTCGCTGGGAGATCTTCGAGAACTCGAGTCACATGCCGTTCGTCGAGGAGCCCGAGCGCTACCTCGCCGTAGTCGAGTCATTCCTGGCCGAGCACGACTAGCGATTTCGAGTTAAGAAAGTGGAAACAAACCTGTAGTAGAGAAGTACTAGCAATCTGAGCAAAGTCGAAAAAGGGGAGAAGTACATGACACGTCTCAAGTCCATGAAGTCGATGGGGGTGATCCTTTCGTCCATCGCGGTATGTGCGCTCGGAGTTGCCTCCGTCGCGGCGGCGCCCGCGGGCGCCACCTCCGGGTACCAGAAGGCCCACGCCGGGGGAACGGTGAAGATCGACGCCACGGCGGCCGGCGGCACACTGGACCCTCAGGTCAACTACACCCTGCAGTACTGGCAGCTCTACCAGGCCACGTACGACGGTCTCGTTTCGTTCCAGAAGGTCGGCGGCACTCCGTCGTTCACCGTCGTGGCGGACTTGGCGACCGCATTGCCCAAAGTGACGAACAGTGGCAAGACATATACGTTTACGTTGCGTAAGGGCATCAAGTTCTCCAACGGCAAGGCCGTCACGGTTGCGGACGTCCTCGCGTCGTTCCAGCGACTGTTCAAGGTCTCTAACCCCAATGCCGGTTCCTGGTACAACGTCATTGTTGGGGGACCGGCCTGCGTGACCACACCGGCGACGTGCACCCTGAAGGGTGGCGTGGTCATCAACGCCGCGAAGAACACGGTGACGTTCAACTTGCTGACACAGGACTCGGAGTTCCTTGACCAGTTGGCCGTTCCCTTTGGATCGATTCTTCCCGCGGGCACACCAGCCAAGGACCAGGGCGACACGCCAGTGCCAGGAACGGGCGCGTACTACTTCGCGTCGTATAACCCGAACTCGGCGCTCGTCATGAAGCGCAACAAGTATTTCAAGGTATGGAGCGCCGCAGCGCAGCCCCAGGGCTACCCAGACGAAATCGAGATGGCCTTCGGTCTTCCCGTCGAGAGCGAAGTGACCGCCGTGGAAAACGGACAGGCCGACTGGGTCTTCGACCCGATTCCGGCGGACCGTCTCGCGGAGATCTCGGGTAAGTACGCAACCCAGGTTCACGTGCACACCTTGACGGCCGACTGGTACCTGCCGATGAACATGAACATCGCGCCGTTCAATAACTTGAAGGCCCGTCAGGCCGTCAACTACGCAATTAATAAGAACTCCGCAGTGACACTTTACGGTGGCAAGCAACTCGGTGTGCCGACCTGCACGATTCTGCCGCCCGGATTCCCCGGCTACCAGAAATCCTGCGCCTACAACTCCAACTCCAGTTCGGCGTACGCGGGACCGGACCTGAAAAAGGCGAAGGCGCTCGTCAAGTCGTCGGGCACGTTCGGCGAGAAGGTGGCGGTCGTGGCGCAGAACGACCCGGTCGATGAGGCGGTTGGCCAATACGTCCAAGGTGTGCTCAATTCGATCGGGTACAAGGCAACGCTGAAGCCGCTCTCGCAGAACATCGAGTTCAACTACATCCAGAACACCAACAACAAGGTCCAAATCAGCGTGACCCAGTGGTTCCAGGACTACCCGGCGGCGTCGGACTTTTTGAAAGTACTTCTCAGTTGCGCGAACTTCCACAAGGGGACCGACAACTCCATCAACATCGCAGGCATGTGCGTGCCATCGATTGACACGATGATGGCGCAGGCCGAGAAATTGGAGTTGACCAACGCAACGGCGGCCAACAAGTTGTGGGGCCAGATTGACACATTGATCATGAAGACGCAAGCGCCCTGGGTTCCTCTCTTCAACCCGAAATTGGTCGACTTCATTGGTAAGAACGTCGGTAATTACACGTTCTCGCTGGAGTTCTACATGTACGTGGACCAACTGTGGGTGAAATAGGCGGACTCTCGGCCGTTGGTGAAGAATTTGAAAAAGAAGCGAAAGAATCACTGACCGCCGGGGGCTCTGAGAGCCCCTGGCGGTCATCGCTTCGTCAGTTACGTCGTAACCGCCCGGCGATGATTGCGCTCGGCGTACTGATGTTCATGGTCATCGTGAGCCTTTGCGCGCCGATCTACGCGCACCACTTCGCACACGACGATCCCTTCAACTCCAATCTGCAAGGTCGAATCAAAATCGGCGGGAAGTTTCGCAGCGTCATGCAGGCCAATCCCTCCGGCCTCGGTGTCGTGCCAATAGCGCCCACGTGGAGTTTTTCGCACTATTTTCTCGGCGCCGACGAACTCGGGCGTGACGTCTTCGCCCGACTTCTCTACGGCGGTCGCGTCAGTCTCTTGATCGGATTCTCGTCGGCCGTGATCTGCGTTTTCGTGGCGGCGGTGATGGGCATGGTCGCCGGATACTTCGGTGGTGTCGTTGACTGGCTGATGTCGCGACTCTTCGACATCATTTGGGCCTTCCCGATTTACTTGCTCGCCATCTCATTGTCGGTCATCTTGCTCACGAGCGGACTCAACCTTGGCGTCATCCACATCAGTGCCGGATCGTTGTTGCTGCCCATTCTCATTATCGCCTCGGTCTACGTTCCCTACGTCGCGAGACCCATCAGAGGCATTGTCTTTTCGTTGAAGGAACGCGAGTTCATTCAGGCGGCCATTGCGTCGGGTGCGTCCGATTGGCACATCTTGCGAAAAGAGATTCTGCCGAACGTCGCGCCGAGTGTCATTGTCTTTTTCCCGCTGATGGTCGCCTTCAGTCTCCTCACCGAGTCGGCCCTTTCCTTTCTTTCGATCGGTGTGCAGCCACCCCAAGCGAGTTGGGGAACCATCATTCAAGACGGCCTCCAACTTCTCTACACCCGTCCGTGGGTTGCTATCGCGCCCGGTCTCTGCATTGTCGTGACGGCCGGTGCATTGAACATCCTCGGCGACGGCGCACGTGACGCCTTCGACCCCAAAGCCAAACTTCGGGGTTCCATCTAAATGTTTCGCTACATCATCCGACGGCTCATCTCCGCGGTGCTCGTGATGTTCGCGATCAGCGTGATGGTGTTTCTCATATTCTTCGCCACCCCCGGTGTCAACCCGGCCGCTCGAATTGCCGGACGAAGTGCCAGCCCCGAAGTGCTTCGACACGTCAGCATTGAATTCGGACTCGACAAGCCCTTGCCAATCCGCTACCTCATCATGATGTACCACCTGTTCATCAAGCAGGACCTGACCTCGTACGTCAATATCGGCGACAAGATCATTCCCCAAATCATCGCTGCCGCCCCGATCACGCTGTCGCTCGTCTTTGGCGCTGCCGTCATCTGGCTCATCGTGGGCATTCTGGGCGGCGTAGTCGCCGCGTCAAATAGAGGAAAGTTCATCGACCCGCTGATCATGTTCATCGGTATCGCGACGATCTCGATTCCGGCCTACTGGCTCGGCGAGATGGTGAACCTCATCACGCAGGACAAACTCCACGCCTCACTTTTCCCCTGGTTACCCAACGGTGGCTATGTAGCCATCACGTCTAATCCCTGGCAGTGGGCGTTGCACCTCCTCTTCCCCTGGCTCACGTTGGCCGCGCTCTACTCGGGTATCTACGCCCGCGTGTTACGTGGCGAGTTGATCAACGCGATGAACGAGGACTACATTCGAACGGCTCGGGCGAAAGGTCTCTCCGAGCGCCGGATCCTCTACCGTCACGCGCTCCGTTGCTCGCTCATCACGATCGTGTCGCTCTTCGGCCTCGATTTCGGCGCACTGATCGGTGGAGCAGCACTGTTGACCGAG
>DATCFS010000211.1:0-5574 GCA_036509375.1 Acidimicrobiales bacterium | reverse complement strand
GCTGGCCGTGTAGCCACTCGTACCGCCGCCTGCTGTGGTGCCGCCCGTGACCTTGATGATGACAAGGGTGGCGACGACCACAACCACGAGTCCGATGGCAATCCACGTGAAGAGCCCGGCCGGTCGGCCGGCCGCGGCCTTCGTTGGTCGTGCGCCCGGTGTTCGTCCGCTCGGCCCCCTGTTCGATCCAGACTTTGCGGCGGTGGTGGTGCTCGGCGTTTGCTTCTTTGATGCGGGGGACTTAGCCACGATGCTCCTTGTGCTCTGGCCAACAAACTTAGTGGACAAGTGCTCAAGTTCGATTTCAGGACCGACGCTAGGTAGTTTTCACTATGGCCGAAATTTTGAGTCCCCGTCCGGCCGCAACCGTGATCACGCTGCGCGACGCGCCCGAAGGTTATGAAATTCTTATGCTGCGAAGGAACCTCAACAGTGACTTCGTAGGCGGCGCGTACGTGTTTCCCGGTGGTGCGGTTGATGCCGCCGACGCGGATGCGTCGGGGGAGCGTCTCGCACTCGGTCTCAGTGAGGCCGCGGCGTCGAGGCGTCTCGGCCTCCCTCAAGGTGGACTCGCCTACTACATTGCCTGCCTTCGAGAGTTGTTCGAAGAGGCCGGTCTGTTGTTGGCCTGCGACCGCGAGGGAACACCGGTGCACTTCGGTGATGAGGAGAGCGTTCGCCGAATGGCGCGCAGTCGACGTGAAGTGAACGACGGCTCGCTCGGCTTCGTCGCGATGATGGAACGTGAAGAGCTCCTGCTCGATCTTCGCGGACTGCAATACGTCGCGCACTGGATCACCCCGGTCGGTCCCCCACGTCGCTTCGACACGAGGTTCTTCGTTGCGCTCGCCCCCGAAGGACAGGTCGCCACCCACGATGCGGGAGAAACGGTCGCCGATCAGTGGATTCGCCCCAAGGTCGCGCTCGACGCTCGACGTCGCGGTGAGTTGGACATGATCTTTCCGACGGTCCGCAACTTAGAAGCCATTGCCGACTTCACCACGTCGGCGCAAGTACTCGACTTTGCGCGCTCACTCACCACTATCCCCTGCATCGAACCGCGCATGGTGACGACGAACGGCGTCGTCTCGATACTGATGCCCGGTGACGAAGGCTACGAACTCTGAAGCGAACTCTCGACGGCTCGCGCGAGGGCGTCGAGCATTCGCGCTGAACAACCCGCCGCCCCCACGGGCGGCGCGATGTCGCCGATGACGCGCTGCGCGAGTTGATGAAAGACACCGCCAACTGATTCGTGGAGCACCGCTGGCTCACCGTCGTCGCCGCCTTGAGCAATGGCTGGGTTGAGTTCGATTTCGCAGAGCAGCGGTACACGCAACTCGTCGCTCAGTGCTCGTCCACCACCTTCGCCGAAGAGGTTGTGACGTTCGCCGCAGTCACACGTGAAGCCGCTCATGTTCTCGATGACGCCGAGCACGCGAATGTTCGATTTACGCGCGAAGTCGGCGGCGCGCGCGGCGACGCGTTGCGCCGCAATCGTCGGGGTGGTCACCACCAACTGGCCCATCTGTGGCAGAAGACGCGCGAGGGTCATGGCGATGTCTCCGGTGCCCGGCGGCGTGTCGATCAAGAAGTAGTCAACGCCCGACCAATCGGCGTCTTCGATGAACTGCGCAACGGCCTTCTGCACGATGAGACCGCGCCACATGAGGGCCTGATCCTCGTCGGCCAAGAGCCCCATGGAGAGCAACTTGATGGACCCACTTCCGAATGCCTTCTCGAGCGGCTGCATCTTTCCACCACTCGCGCTGACCTCGCCCTGGACGCCGAGCAGTCGACTGAGCGAGAAACCCCAGATGTCGGCGTCGAGGACGCCGACGCAACGTCCCGTCGCCGCCAACGCAACGGCGAGGTTCGCGGTGACCGAGGACTTGCCGACGCCCCCCTTTCCCGAGGCGATCATGAGTACCGGGGTCTGCACCGGAATCGACGTGAGTGGTGCGCGCTCTTGGGCGAGGGAGCGAGCGCGCGTCATCAACGCGGCCTTGGCCGAGGCGTCCATCACACCCATGATGAGATCGACTGAGGTGACGTCGTCGAGCGAGAGGGCGGCCTCTTTCACGTCGCGCTCGATTTGGGATCGGAGGGGGCAACCGACCGTCGTGAGAGCCACGTGCACCACGGCTCGTCCGTCTCGGTCGACGGTGATATCGCCCACCATGCCCAACTCCACAATGGAGGCCCCGAGTTCGGGGTCGAGCACCTGGCTGAGGCGCTCGCGGAGTCGTTCGGAAGTTTGCACGTAGTGACGCTACCGGCGAACTATTGGGGGTGTTCAGTAGCCGATTCCCTCATTAGTATGGGATTTGAACTTCCGAAGGAGCGCCATGTCCAACGTGACCATTAGCAGTGTGAACTTGACGAAAAAGGACCCTGATCCCATCAACCTGACCGATGGGGCCGTCGAGAAGGTCGCGGAACTGATTGCCGCCGAAGGGGTCGACGAAGTGCTGGCCCTGCGCGTCTCGGTGAAGCCGGGTGGCTGTTCGGGATTCAACTACGACATGTTCTTCGACTCCGAATTCGCTGACGATGACATTCTGCGCGAGTTCGCCGGGGTGAAGGTCGTGGTTGATCCTTCGAGCGCGGAACTCTTGAACGGTTCGACGTTGGACTTCGCTGATGGTCTTCAGGGTGCCGGCTTTCACATCACGAACCCCAACGCGACGCGCACGTGCGGTTGCGGCAACTCCTTTAGCTGAGGCCGGCACACGTGGCTGTCGCATTCGGTCCCTACTCCCACTGGCGCCGTGCCGGCGACCTCGTCGTCATCTCCGGGCAGCTCGGCGTGGTGCAGGGTCCCGACAAGCCCACGATGGTCGAAGGCGGAGCTCCCGAGCAGTTGCGCCAGGCGTTGGTCAACGCGCGAAAAGTGCTTGACGAGGCCGGTGCCTCCTTCGATCAGGTCGTGAAGGCCACGCTCTTCCTCACCTCGATGGACGCCTTCGCCGCGTGCAACGAAGTCTGGATCGAGAATTTCGAGCCACCTCGTCCGACGAGGTCGGCCGTGGCGGTCGCGCAGTTGCCGCTCGGCGCGCTGGCCGAAGTCGAACTCTGGGCCTATTCGCCGCTCGACTAAACGGTGTACTCGTTGGGCGACGTGCCGAACTTGTAACCGACTGAACGCACCGTCTGGATCAGGTGAGCATGCTCCTCGCCCAACTTCGCGCGAAGTCGTCGGACGTGGACGTCAACTGTGCGAGCGCCGCCGTAGTACTCGTAACCCCACACTCGACTGAGCAATGTCTCGCGCGTGAAGACGCGGTTCGGGTTCGTCGCGAGAAATCGCAGCAACTCGTACTCCATGTAGGTGAGGTCCATGACCCGTCCGGCGATTGACGCTTGGTAGGTCTCCAAGTTCATGGAGAGCCCGCCATGCTCGACCCGGGGGGCGACCGTCTCATTACCGGCCCGACGTAGTCGGTGTCGCAGTCGAGTTGCGAGTTCACTCACGTCGAACGGACCGACCACGAAATCGTCGAAGAGGTCCTCACGGAACGTCAATTCATCCAACTGGAAGTGGTCGAGCAACAAGATGATCGGTCCCACCCCGCGAGGGCGTGCGCGTAACTGGCGACAGAGATTCATGGCCTCGGTGAACGGGAAGGCGGCCGCATTGATGACCGCACCGGCGAAGCCGTCGGTCGGTTCGAGGGCCGTGACCTCGTTGAGGCGTCCCGTTGAGGCCACCGCCGGTGAGACCCCGGTCACGTCGAATGCTTTTCGCACCGGCCCTTCACACGAGGGAACGCAGAGCACGACGTCGATCGTCACAGGAGTGGCAGGTACCGATCGAGTTCGAAGGGTGTCACCTGCAGGCGGTAGGCATCCCATTCGGCGCGCTTGTTGCGCAGGAACCACTCCACCTGGTGGGCACCGAGGGTCTCCATCAAGAGATCGGAGGTTTCCATAATGTCGACGGCGTCGGCGAGGGACTGGGGCAGTGGCGCGGTGCGCTCACCCTCCGTCGGCAGTTCGTAGTTGCCGTTTACGCCGCGAAGTCCCGCCGCCAACATCACGGCGAAAGCGAGGTAGGGATTGGACGCCGGGTCCGGTGACCGGTACTCGATTCGCGTGGAGTCGACGCGGCCCGGCTTCACCGACGGCACGCGCACGAGGGCCGCGGGGTCGTGGCCGGCCCACTTCACTTCAACGGGCGCCTCGGCCCCCGGGACCAGGCGCTTGTAGGAGTTCACCCACTGGTTCGTGACGGCGGTGATCTCGGGGGCGTGACGCACGAGTCCGGCGATGAACCTCATCGCTACTTCCGAAAGACCGTAAGGGCCGTCGCCGATGAAGGCGTTCTGTTCGTCGCGCCACAGCGAAAGGTGGGTGTGCATACCCGAACCCTGCACGTTGGCGAGGGGCTTGGGCATGAAACTCGCGCTGACGTTCGCCTGGCGCGCCAGCTCCTTCACGACGTGGCGTACCGACATCACCGTGTCGGCCATGGTGAGGGCGTCGGTGTAGCGAAGATCGATCTCGTGTTGGCCGGGGGCGTCCTCGTGTTGCGCGTGTTCGACGCCGATGCCCATCTCTTCTAAGACGAGGACCGTTCGACGTCGCAACTGACTGCCGGTGTCGTCGGGAAGTAGGTCGAAGTAGCTACCGCGATCAATCGGACGGGGCGTTTGCGTAGGGTCGAGATTCTCGAAGTAGAAGTACTCGATCTCGGGCGCGACGAAGAAGGTGTAGCCCTGCTCGTGCGCGTCGGCGAGCACGCGGCGCAGCTGCTGACGGGGACAGCCCTCGAAGGGCGAACCGTCAATGTTGACGATGTCACAGAAGACTCGTGCGATGCCGGCGCCCTCCTGGTACCAGGGGAGCAGTTGAAACGTCTCGAGGTCGGGACGGGCGAGCACGTCCGACTCCTGGGTCCGCGAGAAGCCATCAATGGCGCTGCCGTCGAAGGTCATGCCCTGATCGAGGGCGTCTTCTAGTTCGGCCGGCGTAACGTGAAAGGCCTTATGACGTCCAAGGACATCGGTGAACCAGAGCTGGACGAAGCGAACGCCACGCTCTTCAACAGTTCGAAGTACGTACTCCGCTTGGCTTTGCATAGGAGCCATTCTCGCACCTTCTCGTTCGTCGTCTCACCGGACCGTAAATAACAAAACCCGCCGCCCGTAAGCGGCGGGTTTCGTTAGCGAATCGTTACCGTCGAGCGGCCGCCTTCTTCGCCGGTGCCTTTTTAGCCGGTGCCTTTTTAGCGGGTGCCTTTTTAGCGGGTGCCTTCTTGGCAGCGGTCTTCTTCGCGGCCGGCGCCTTGGCGCTCGCGGCACCACAGATGGTGTCGGTGATCAGACGGGCGACGACGTACGGGTCGATGTTCGCGTTCGGTCGACGGTCCTCGAGGTAGCCCCGCTTCTCACGCGCGACGCCACCGGGAATGCGAACCGAAGCCCCACGGTCCGACACACCGTAGGAGAACGTCGACCAGTGCGCCGTCTCGTGCGCGCCGGTGAGACGTTCCTCAATGCCCACGCCGTAGTTCGAGATGTGCTCGGTGACGCGCGTACCAAGGGCTTCGGCGCCCTCGATGACTGCCGCGTA
>DATCFS010000210.1:0-2974 GCA_036509375.1 Acidimicrobiales bacterium | reverse complement strand
CCCGGTTGCAGTCGACCCTTGCGCTCGATGTTGGCCGGGTCAATCGGTAGGACACCGACCTCACTCGCAAAGATGACGCGTTGGTCCTTGGTGACCCAGTAGCGCGCCGGTCGAAGTCCGTTACGGTCCAGCACCGCGCCGACCACTTTGCCGTCGCAGAAGGTCACTGACGCCGGCCCATCCCACGGCTCCATCAGGGCCGCATGGTACCGGTAGAAGTCGCGGCGGGCTTTACTCATGTTGGTGGAGCGCTCCCACGCCTCCGGGATCATCATCAAGACGGCGTGCGGGAGTGATCGCCCGCTCTGCACGAGGAGTTCGACGACTTCGTCAAAGCTGGCCGAGTCACTCATGTCAGGTGTGATGATCGGCGTGAGCTCGTTGATCGGTAGCGGCAACAGGTCGCTCACCAGCGAGGTCTCGCGCGCGGTCATCCAGTTTCGATTGCCACGAACGGTGTTGATCTCGCCGTTGTGGGCAATGTAGCGGAATGGTTGGGCGAGGTCCCAGCGCGGCAAGACGTTCGTGGAAAAGCGGCTGTGTACGACGGCGATCGCCGACTTGAGGCGCGGATCACGTAGATCGAGGAAGTAGTTGCGCAACTGCGGGGCCGTCAGCATTCCCTTGTAAATGAGAACCTGCGAGGAACACGAGGCTGCGTAGATCGGTAACCAGTGCTCGAGGACCTTTCGGGCGCAGTAGAGCGCGCGCTCGAGGTCCGGCGCCGGATTGTCGTGGGCGAGCACGATGAGTTGCTGCACGAAGAGGGGCTCGGAGGCTCGCGACGTAGGCCCGAGAATGGTCGAATCAACGGGGACGACTCGCCACCCGATTGCGCGCAGCCCGACACGCTCCAGTACCTTGTCGATCGTGCGCTGCGTCGTATCGAGGTCACTGTCCTTGGGGAGCAACCAGTGAGCGATCCCGTACTCGCCGGCCGCGGGCACCACGTCAAAGAGTTCTCGGACGAAGGAGTCCGGTATTTGGATGAGGACGCCCGCCCCGTCACCGGAATCGACGTCGGCGCCGGTCGCGCCCCGATGCTCGAGATTCTCCAGGATGGTGAGCGCGTCGAGCAGTGTCGCATTGGTTGCGCGCGCGGTGAGGTCCGCGACCATGCCGACGCCGCAGGCGTCGTGTTCGAAGGTGGGGTCGTAGAGAGTCTTTGTCATAGCGTTTCCTAACGGGGCAACGCTGACCCGAGACAATCATACCGAAAAACTTTTCGCGTCTCTCGCCCTACGCTGTAGCCGTGAAGAGGTCGGGAAAAAGCGCACTGGTCGTCGGAGGTGGCGTCATCGGACTCGCCAGTGCTTTTCGACTAGCGCGCGCGGACTTTGGCGTCACCCTGTTCGACCCGACGCCCGGTATGGGTGCGACGAGAGCGGCGGCCGGCATGGTCGCCGCGAGTGCCGAGATAACCCCGGGCGAAGAGGAGAACTATCGTCTACAGAGTGGCGCCCTCGGGGCCTGGCGTGCGCTCGCCGTGGAACTCAGCGACGTGACCGGGCGCGAACTCACGCTGATGGAAGTCGGGACGTTACTGGTTGGATGGGACCAGAGTGATCGACGACTTGTCGATCAGTACATCGACATTGCGAACGAATTCGGCGTGCAGCCCCGACGGGTTGGTCGTGACGAGGAACCGGCGATGTTTGAGGGTGTCTCCGGACGGATCAACGACGGTCTCTACCTCGCAGGTGACGCCTGGGTGAATCCCGACCAAGTGGTCGACGTGCTGAGGGAAGCGAACGGGATCCTCGGCGTCGACGTCGTCAATGAAACGGTCACAGAAATCGGCTCCGACGGCGACGGCGTGCGGGCGGTCACGTCATCCGCGTCCTTCGATCGTTCCCTCGGGCTCGTTGCGACCGGTGTCGGAGCGCTCCCCCGCGGCGTCGAGAGTCCCAGTGGCATTCGGGTCCGTCCGATCCACGGCATCACGGTGCGGGTGAGCGGCGTGGACCGAAGCGATCAACCAATGATCCGTTCGTACGTGCGCGGACGCAGCGTCTACATGGTCAGTCGACCGGGCGGCTACAACGTCCTCGGTGCAACGTCGGAGGAACGCAGCGAGTCAACCGTGCAGGTTGGCGAGCTCGAACGCCTCTTACGTGACGTGCTCGACGTGATGCCGGACCTCGACGGTGCCGCCGTCTTGGAGACGAGGTCAGGACTTCGCCCGGCCAGCGACGACTTGCGACCTTTTTTCGAAATCCTTGCGGGCGGCCGCTGGGCGTGGTCGTCGGGACACTTCCGCCACGGCGTGACGCTCGCACCGTTGGCGGCGCGAGAGGCGCTGCGATTCGCCGAGAGCGTCTCGTGATTTCCGTGAACGGCGAGCAACAGGACTTCACGGTTGAATCCGTGGCGGCACTGTTGACGCGACTGGAGATCCAACCACGTGGGATCGCTGTCGCGGTGAACGGCGAAGTGATTCGCCGTTCGGAATGGTCGACGACACTCGTCGTTGACGGGAGTGCCATCGAGATTGTGACCGCGGCAGCGGGTGGATGAGAGAGGAAGCAATGTCTACTGATCAACTTGTCGAGGCCCTCGACGAACGAATTCTCGAAGCGCTTCGCGCCAAGGCAACGGGTGAGTCGATTGCGTATTTGTGTGAAGCGCGTGCGTGGTTGACCCACCCTGATCAGGCTCACGGTGGCCGTCGACCAAGTAGTTGATGAGGCCCACCGAGTAAGGTGGTTCCTTCACGGGCTGTGGCTTAGTTTGGTCTAGAGCGCTCGGCTGGGGGCCGAGAGATCGGGAGTTCAAATCTCCCCAGCCCGACCAACCACTTTGAGCGCGAACGAGTGCAACGCATCATCGTCTCTGACGACTCAAGCGTGACGCAGCCAAAGATTTGGTTCGACGTAGGTGCCAACATCCGTGACGCGATCGATCGATACGAGGTCCAGCGCATCTGGAACAACGTACAAACCACTCTCCGGGAAAAGCATTCCAGTCCACTTTT
>DATCFS010000209.1:0-19910 GCA_036509375.1 Acidimicrobiales bacterium | reverse complement strand
ACCCCGAGGGCAACGTCCTGTCGTGGGCCTCATCGGGTCAGGTTGGTTTCAAGGGATCGCGCAAGTCAACGCCCTACGCCGCACAACTCGCCGCCGAGAAGTGCGCCCGCGCCGCGATGGAACACGGTGTGAAGAAGGTCGACGTGCTCGTGCGCGGACCGGGCTCTGGTCGTGAGACCGCGATTCGTTCGATTGCCGCTGCCGGCATCGAAGTGGTCGCCATCAAAGACGTGACGCCGCTGCCCCACAATGGATGCCGCCCCAAAAAGCGTCGTCGAGGCTAAGGAAGATCATGGCTCGTTACACAGGACCCGTTTGCCGACTCTGTCGACGTGAACGCACCAAGCTGTACTTGAAGGGTGAGCGCTGCTTCACCATGAAGTGCCCCGTGGCCGAGAACTCGGACCGCCAAACCCGCGCGTTTCCTCCCGGCATGCACGGTCGCGACCGTCAACGTCAGGGCTCGGAGTACTTGACCCAGCTTCGCGAGAAGCAGAAGGCCCGTCGTATCTACGGCCTCTTGGAGAAGCAGTTCCGCAACCTCTACGAAGAGGCCAGTCACCGTCCCGGTATGACCGGTACGAACCTATTGCAGTTCCTGGAACTGCGCCTCGACAACATTGCGTACCGCGCCGGTTGGGGTGCGTCACGCGCCCAGGCCCGCCAGTTCGTGCGTCACGGTCACGTGACAATCGATGGCAAGCGCGTCAACATCCCGTCGTACCGCGTTCGCCCCGGCGAAGTCATTGCGCTGAAGAACGTCACGCGCGAGAACTTCAACGTGAAGCGCAACCTCGACGTACTCGACCGCACCGTACCGGGCTGGCTCGAGACGGGCGACGGCGGCTTCAGTGTCACCGTTCGCATCGTTCCCCAGCGCGAGCAGATCGACGAGTCGATCAAGGAGCAGCTCATCGTTGAGCTGTACTCCAAGTAATTCCACCTTTTAAAGACCTCAAGGAGTCCTTATGTTGATCATCCAGCGCCCAATCATTGAAGCCCTCGGCGACGAAGTAAACAACCGTCAGTCGTTCGGCATCGGACCACTCGACCCCGGCTTTGGCCACACGCTCGGCAACTCGCTTCGCCGCACGTTGCTCTCGTCGATTCCCGGAGCCGCGGCGACGCGCGTCAAGTTCGACGCGGTGCTGCACGAATTCGGTGTCATTGAAGGCGTGAAGGAAGACGTCCAGGACATCTGCCTCAACCTGAAGGACCTGTTGTTGCAGGTGCACAGCGACGAGCCGGTCATGCTCCGTCTCGATAAGCGCGGTGAAGGCCCGGTGACGGCCTCGGACCTCTCGACGACTGCGGACGTCGAGATTCTGAACGGTGACTTGCACCTCGCGTACCTCACGAACGCCAAGTCGGTTCTCACGTTCGAACTCACCGTCGAACGCGGCAAGGGCTACGTCGGCGCCGAGGGCAACAAGGGTTCGTCAACGATCGGTGTTATTCCGCTCGACGCAATCTTCACCCCCGTTCGTCGCGTGAGCTTCGAGATCGAGCCTGTACGCGTCGAGCAGAGCAAGGACTTCGACCGTCTCGTCATCGAAATCGAGACTGACGGCTCGATCACGCCCCGCGAAGCACTGGCCTCGGCCGGCAAAACGCTCGGCTCACTGGTGGAGCTGATTGGCAACTTCGACGAAGAGGCTCCGGCTTTGGAGTTGGGTGACGTTGGCACGGCGCAGGCCGCCGCGAGCGAGCTCGACATCCGCATCGAAGAGCTCGGTCTCACCGAGCGTTCACGCAACTGCCTGAAGCGCGCCGGCATCAACACGATTGCCCAGCTCGTGAACGCCACCGAGCGCGACCTCACCTCGATCACCAACTTTGGCGCCACGTCGCTGAAGGACGTCAACGACCGTCTCGAAGAGCGCGGTCTCTCGCTGCGAGTAGAGGACTAAACATGCGCGGCACTCCCACCAAGGGCAAGCGATTCGGTGGCGACAGCGCCCACCAGAAGGCGATGATGGGCAACCTCGTCGCGTCGATGATCGCGGCCGAGTCAATCGTCACGACCGAGGCGAAGGCCAAGGCGCTTCGTCCGATCGTGGAGAAAGTCGTCACGGCGGCGAAAAACTCTCCCGAAGGCTCCGTGCACGCACAACGTCGCGTCATTGCCTTCATCCGCGACAAGGACATGACGCACAAGCTATTCTCCGAGATTGCTCCCCGTTATACCGAGCGTCCCGGTGGCTACACGCGCATCTTGAAGCTCGGGCCGCGCCAAGGTGACAACGCGCCGATGGCTCGCATTGAGTTCGTCTGATCAACCCGTAGCCGCCACCCAACGGTGGCGTCTCGACATTGCCTATGACGGCAACGCATTCTCCGGCTTCGCTTACCAACCTGAGTTCACGACGGTGGTCGGCGTGCTTCGTGAGACCCTGGCCAGCACACTTCGAATGGAAGAACCGCTGATCGTCGGCGCCGGTCGCACCGATAGTGGGGTGCACGCCTTCGCCCAAGTCGTCCACGTTGATTTGCCGACGGTGCTCTTCTCAACAGCACGAGGTCCGGACCCCGAACGCCTCATGCGTTCGCTCAACCAACAGTTACGCGGGCGCATTCAAGTCCTTAACGCGCAAGTTCTCGACGACGAGTTCAGCGCGAGGTTCTCCGCACGGTGGCGCGAATACCGGTACCTCGTGCTCGAGGCAACGCCGCCCGGACTCGATCTCACGAATGCGTGGTCGTGGACCGTGCAGGGTCCGCTCGATATCGACGCGATGAATCGGGTGAGTCGAGAGATTCTCGGCACGCACGACTTCCGTGCGTTTTGTCGACGGCCCACGAATTCGACCGCTGACGAACCGCTGCTGCGACGGGTGATTGACGCGGGGTGGGAGCGACTGAGCGACGAGTGGGCGCTCACACCGGGGCACTCGACGGCGCTCAAATTCACAATTCGCGCCCAATCGTTTTGTCACAATATGGTGCGCTGTCTCACTTCGCTGATGGTCGAGATTGGCCAGGGGCGATGGCCGGAGTCGACCGTCTTAGAAAGACTTGAGAATCTCAGTCGAGACCACCTTCCGTCTCCAGCACCGGCAACGGCTTTGACGCTCGTTGGTGTCGGTTACGACGATGCTGCCGGTGGCCCGTCGGGACTCTCCCGCTAGCCTAGAAACAACCAGAAGAGCCTCGAAACAACGGGGTATCTCGCAACTGAATTGCTTCTCTGGATTGACCACTTCTCCAGAAGGGTGGCCCGGTGCACACAGACGTGACGTTGAAGTGGGACATTCACGAGACACTTGACGGCGTCCGCCCTGCCACTCGCCATCGTTCGACGACTGTAAATTTCCAACCCCTGAGCGAATGTCCAATCAACTAAACCAAGCCTCGCAGTCCGCTGCAAAAACCATGTGGTCTGAACTCACCTCGGGCATTTTCGGGCGCGGGGCGCTGTCCTTTCTACTCGCGACGGCCGGGGTCAGCGTCTCGAACTTCGCGTTCCACGTCGTCGTCAGTCGAGTTATCGGACCCGACCAATACGGCGCACTCGGCGCGATTCTCGGTGTGATCAATCTGCTCTCCGTGCCGATCATCGCCATTCAGATCGCGGCGACGCAGGCCGTCGTCGGAAGGGGAGCGAGCGAAACGTCGCACAACGTGAGCAAGATGGTCCAGCGCGTCGCGCTCTTCGGGGTCATCGGTGCCGCGCTGATGTTGGCGTGCGCGGCTCCACTCGACTCGTTCTTGCACCTCACGTCGCCGATGTCGGTTGTGTTGGTTGCGGTGTGGATACCCTTCGCGGCCATCGGCGCGGCGCTTCAGGGATCGCTCATCGGGGAGTACCGATTTCGACCTGCCGCCTTCGCGATCTTTGTCGGTGGTGGACCAATCCGACTCGTGCTCGGAGCAACACTGGGACTCATGAGCTTCGGCGTGACGGGCGCCATCGCCGCGACCTTGATTGCTCAGATTTTCACGACGGCGTCGCTGGCGTACTCTTCGCGTCACCACGCATTCACCAGCAAGCGCGGCCGGGCGGTCAACACTGCTGTGCGTGACATCATGTTTTCGGTGTGCGCACTGGCCGGATTCACGGTACTGACCAACATTGACACGTTCCTGAGCCGTCACTATTTCAGTGCGAACCTCGCCGGTCAGTACGCAGCGGGAGCGATCGCCGCGCACATTGCGCTTCTTGTCCCGACCGCGATCGTCACCGTCGCGTTCCCACTGCTGGCCGACGGCAATGGCATCAGCGACGCGAGCCGTCGCGCGTTCATGCAGAGCCTCAAGATCGTGACGTTGCTCGGGCTGATTTTCGCCATCGGAATGATTCTCTTCTCCTCATTGCTCGTGAGCGTCCTCTTCGGAGCCAAATACGGTCCCGCGGTGACGGTGATTCGGCCACTCGCGATTGAGTCGGCCGGGCTTGGCGTGTTGAACCTCCTTATCTATCTGCACCTCGCCCGTCGCTCGTACGTGTCGATGATTTCGTGGCTCGCGGTGGCGCTGGTTGCCGTGGTGACGACGCTGCGCCACCACTCGATGGTCGAACTCGCGTTGATCATGTTGGTCGCCACGGGCGCAGTCCTGATCGCTGGGGCGTGGCCCGCGTGGAAGGCGCTCACGACCGCGGCAGCGCGCCGCGACGTGGATCAACTGAACGAACTCACCCTGCCGACGGTGACGGTCGACTTAACGCTCGTCGTTCCCTTCTACAATCCCGGCCCGGGATTCGCTCAACGTGTGACGGACTGCGTGAATGTGTTGGGCGCATCGGGACTGACCTTTGAGATACTGGCGGTTTCTGACGGCAGCACTGATCACAGTGAAGATTCGCTTCCACACCTCAAAAGCGAAACGTTGCGAGTCTTGCAATTGGAGGAGAGTCAGGGCAAGGGCGCCGCACTACGTGAGGGACTCGTGCAGGGCCGGGGCCGATATCTCGGATTTATCAATAGCGACGGTGCACTGTCGCCGAACCTGCTGCTTGAATTCGCGAAAGTCATCCACGACGAAGGACCCGACATTGCCTTTGGCAGCAAGCGCCATCCACAGTCCAAGGTGTCGTATCCGCCGCTTCGTCGACTCTTCTCTTTTTCCTATGAGCAACTGACCAGACTTCTCTTCCGGGCCCCTCTGCGCGATACGCAAACCGGTATCAAAGTGATTCGACGCGACGTTCTAATCGCGGTGTTGCCCAGCATGGTGGAGAAGAACTTTGGCTTCGACCTCGAATTGTTCGTGGTGGCGCGCGAGATGGGGTACTCAGATTTTGTCGAGATACCCGTCGAGATCGACGCGCAGTTTCCCTCAACGGTGTCCCTCAAGAGTGTTCGGGGACTGCTGTGGGACACGTTGGCAATCTTCTACCGATTGAGAATTCTTCGCTACTACGAGCGCGCAACGGGTCCTGGCCCGACGGTACGCCAGGGGCCCGACGCAGTCGCCGCGGCCTCCTGGCCACTCGAAGTCGGCGACGGGTTAGAAACCGTTCCTGCTCCTCGCCGCGACCTTCGAATCCTGATACTCAATTGGCGTGACGTCTCGCATCCCAACGCCGGCGGTGCCGAGTTCTACACCGAATCGGTGGCGCGTCACTGGATTAGCGAAGGACATCACGTGACGTTGTTCTGCGCCGCGATTGCGGGCAGACCTCATTCGGAGGTCGTCGACGGACTGCACATTATTCGTCGTGGTTCGAGATACAGCGTCTACCGTGAAGCGCGAAATTACTATCGACACGAAGGCAATGGTCTCTACGATCTCGTGGTCGACGAGATAAACACGAGGCCATTTCTTTCACCCAAGTGGGTCGAGGACGTTCCCGTTGTCGGGCTCGCGTATCAAGTGTGCCGGGAGCTCTGGTACTTGCAGATGCCCTTCCCTCTCTCGTGGGTCGGTGATCACATCCTCGAGCCCATGTGGCTGAAGTCATACCAATCCACGAAGGTCGTGACCATATCGCAGTCCAGTCGAGAGAGTCTCTTGGAGTACGGGATGCAGAATGTGCATGTCGTGCCGGTAGGCGGATCCATCGAAGTTCCGGCCGAACCACTACCTCGAGAAACGCGACCGACCGTCGTGTTCATTGGACGCCTGGAGGCTCACAAACGGCCGCAGGAGGCAATTCGCGCCTTCTCGATTTTTCACGAACAAGATCCGCGCGCGGTGATGTGGATTATTGGATCCGGTCCAATGGAAGCGCAGCTTCGAAAGTCATCGCCGCCAGGGGTTCAGTTTCTCGGCGGCGTCTCTCACGCCGAGAAGTTCGAGCGTCTCCAACGTGCGCACGTGTTGATAGCGACCTCGGTGAGAGAAGGGTGGGGACTCGTGGTGTCGGAGGCGGCAGCAGTGGGCACACCCTCAATCGCGTACGACGTAGCGGGACTGCGCGATTCGGTGAGCGCATCGTGCGGAATTCTGACGGCACCGAATCCCGAAGCGCTCGGACGAGCGCTCTGTGAGTACTTCACGACGATTCCAGAGACTGGCGTTCCCCAGGTGAGTGCCGGAGGGATCCTTAACTGGGGCGAAGTTGCGGACATGATTTTGGGTGTCGCGATTGGTCCTAAGGAGCCGGCGCTCTAGTCCGAAAGCGCATACGGCCACGACGAAGTCGCTCAATGTTTAAGCAGAGAAGCATCACGATGAACGCGCCACCGGAAATGATGTAGCCGAGGCGAGCCGATCGCCACGGCGTGAAGACCAAGTTCCCCCCGTCGGTGCCCACATGAACCAGCATCGAACCCTGAGCGTTCGGTAGCGCCGCGACGCCATTGAGGGACCAGCCGACCTGGTAGGGCTCGTCCACCTCCACCCAACCCGGCGAACCGGCATCAATGTGGAAGGCGACCGGAGAAATCATCGTTACGGTGTCGCCCGAGTTGGTCGAAGACGTAGAGGAGGAAGTGGACGGCGCCCCGAGTGACGTCGCCTTACGTGCCACGCGAGGCGACACCAGTCCATTGGCGGACGTCGAGCTCTTCACCCGGTTCACCGCGTCGGTGAGCGACGAAACCACGGTGAGGGTGACGTGCGACTGGCCGATATCTTCGTAGGAGAGGTTCTTCCACACTTCGAGTGAAGAAGTGTCCAGAATCGACTTCAGGTCGGCTTGGCGAGAGAGCCAAAGGTACGCGGGCCAGTCGACGGTCTTCGAGAGCACGATGTACTGAATGCCCAGTGGCGCGACCAACGCTCCGAAGTGCTTCAACGTCGATCCTCGCGCGTAGAGCGCAGCGAGGTATTTCGATTCGAGGGATGTCGATTGGGTCTCGACACCGCCGGCCTCGACGTTGTCGCCAGAAATCACTGTGCGGTTCAATAGGCTCGGTGTCAGGTTCGCGACGACTCGATTATTCGTGAGTGGATACGACAGGTAGAGATGCCAGGGGAGCGCCAGTACGCTCCCCACTCCGTTCCCCATGAGGGCATTGGCGTGCTCGTACGCGCTCGGGACGTGACTGGGAGCGATCTGCGCGCTCAGCCCATTGAACATTGTCGGGGTGTAACCGAGTGGCAGCGCAATGCCCAGTACGAGCGCGGCCGCTGCGGCACGCGCTCCTTTTGCCGACGTGGCCAGCCTCGCGATGTGCGAGATGCCCCATCCGAAGAACACGGCGTACGCGAGCGCGAGCAGCATCAAGAATTTTTGCGGTTCGCGCATGATGGGGAAGAAGGGCACGTGGACGTAGCACCATCGAAAGAGCGCCCCCGTGGGACCCTGGCCCCCAAGCGCGAGAAAGTATCCGACGACTCCCACTGCCAGCAGTGACGTTGCCACGAACGCGCAATTCGTGGAAAGTTCGGAGCCCGTGAAGGGCTCTTCTGTTTGGAGGAGGGTGCTCACCGGTGTTTGCTCAGCGTTCTGCTCGGAGTTGCTCGCATCGTCCCCGCTGCTCGACGTCTTTCGAAGGGCAACCCAGGCACCAGTCGCCGCCACAAGAAGGATCGCTATGTAGAGAAATGGCCAGCCGCTGATGAGGTTCTTCGGCAAGGTCGGTCCCGGTCCGAGACGCCAGAAACCGTAAAGGCCCGCGACGTTTCCGAAGAGACCAAACCTCGGATCGCCGGACGATTGGTAGAGCAACAGACTCGATGGGCCATTCTGCGTCGCGAGGGACGTGGCGAAGTGCGGCAGCAACAGGTACATCGACATGACGAAGAACGAAGTGATCGTCACAGCGAGGCGCATCACCGAATCTCGAAGTGCGCCCCTCGAGGCCGCGACGATCGCGACGACCAGCACAACGACGCCGTAGATCCATGAGAAGTGGGGGGTGATCGACGTGAGACCGGCCCACCAGAGTGATACGCGAAGGGCGTAGCGCCAGCGAGGTCCTTCCACGCGAAGTGCCGAGTGAACGGCGAATGGCAACAACGCGTAACCGATGAGAAGATCGATGTGGCCGACGAAGAGTCGATTGAACACGAACGGGTTGACCGTGTACAAGACGCCCGCGGAAACTCGACTCGTGAGGGTGCCACCGGCAAGTCTGGAGATGCCGAGGAACGCCGTCGGAAAGAACAACAAGAAGAGCAACCATGTTGCGACGGAGCCGAGCGCCCAGTTCAAAATTCCCGTCAACAACGAGCCGACCACGCCCGACGTCAGACCGCCGTAGAGGCCGAGCGTATTGATTGAAATGATCGGCGTGGTGGGACCGATTGACCAGTCGAGTAGGAAGAGTCGTCCGCCGCCAAAGAACGGGATACAGACCGCGACGCCGATCAGGAGTCCCAGGCCCAACATCAGCCAATCGGCACGACTAAGGATTCGACGCGGATCCGATTGACGCTGCACGTCTAAACCCTACGGCGTCAGTTCGCCGGTGGCGCCGGTCGAGTTCGGGAGCACGACAGAGGTTCCGACGAGTCACTGCGACTGCCCGTTCTGGAGACGATGTAGTCGTGCGAAAACGTAGTGCGATTCAATTCACTACTGCGCACCCGTGAGTACGGACAAACGGAGCGTGAGGAGACGAGTCCTGGCCGACAACTTCCGACATCATTGAGTTGAGCGCGCGTCAACCTTTTCGGCAAGCACGAAGAGTCCAGAGGACAACGAGGGAACGAGTGTCAAGAACTCGTCAAACTTCGATACGGGGAATGGGAAAAAGAATGGCACGCCCCACACGCTGTCAATCTTGAAACCACAGGCCACAATGAGTTCCCTAAGGGCCGGTAGCGTGAAGATCTTTAGATGCCCTTCAACATTCGAACCTTGTCCGAGGAACTTGAATCGACGTCCCAACTTCTTGCGACTACTTGTCTCAGTGAACAGTGGCTGAATCCCCAACAGCAACAACACGCGATTGGCCCATGACGCAAGATTGGGGGTCGTGACGATCACCTTGCCGCCGGGTTTGAGAGTCCGCCAGATTTCTTCGAGGAGAAAGTCAGGATCAGGCACATGTTCGATCACCTCTCCCAAGACGACTAAATCAAACATCTCGTCGTCGAAAGGCAAGCCCTTGGTCAGGTCGGCCATTTTGTACGTCCACTTGTCGGCCTCTAACGCGTAGACATCCACCCCGTATAGATGAGCATCAATCCGAGAGGCGAGTTGTGTCAAGAGGTAACCATCGCCGCAACCAACATCGAGAAGATCTTTCGGCTTCAACTGTTCGGCCAGCTGGATAATTTTTGAAAGTCGCGCATCCGTTTGGGTAATGAACGTCTTATGTTTCGCATAGAAATCCATGTAGTCCACCTAAGAAACTTAGTTCGTAACACGAAGTGTTGAACCGGGTGACGTGCATCGCGCCGGGATTGTCGGCCGGGAGATCATTTGAGAGGAGACCCCGACGTCGCGCATCTCTTAGGGGGAAGTGAAGTGATGTTTGGTGCCCTGAAGGCGAAAGTTTCAACGTCCGTTCAACGAAGTTGCGGTGCGCACCTCTCGGGCACGCCAAGTTTGACCAGCACAAATAGTCGCTAAATTGTGACGAGCGGGCTTCTAAAGCTAGGCCCCATCGGAAACGGCGAGTTATGGATCGACCTTTGGATGTCGCGGTCGTTGTACCGACGCGGAACTCTGCGACAACACTTCGGGCCTGCCTGGAATCTCTACGTGCGCAGTCGCATCCGTGCGAAATCATCGTGGTAGACAACAACTCCTCCGACGAGACGTGTGTGATTGCGCAGGAACTGGCTGACCATGTTCTCACACGTGGTCCTGAGCGATCCGCACAACGAAACGCTGGCGCCGCACTCACCTCAGCGCCCATCGTTGGGTTCATTGACTCTGACATGATCCTGTCGACGAACGTCGTCGCTGAAGTGGTCATCGACATCGACGGCGGTTCAGCCAGCGTCGTTATCCCCGAACGGACTGTCGGTGAAGGGTATTGGGCCAACGTGAGCGCCTTCGAAAGGTCCTTCTATCAGGATGACCATTTCGTGGAGGCGCCGAGATTCTTCCCCGCCGAGCTCTTTCGTCGTGTCGGCGGATTCGACGAGGCAATGACGGGAGCCGAGGACTGGGACCTTGGACTGCGGACCGCTTCGTTGGGTCCGAGGACCAGAATTCACGCTGAGATTGTTCACGAAGAGGGACGCGTGCAATTCTTCAACATCTGCATGAAGAAGGCGTACTACGCACCTGGTGTCGCACTGTTCGTGAAGAAACACGGGATTGGAACCATGCGCGAGATGGCCGGTCGGCGGTGGCTCCGCCAGCCCCGGGCCCTCGCCAGCCCTCTCGGAGTTGGTCTCGTGGCCCTCAAGGCCGGCCAGGCGCTCGCTATGGTCGGTGGCTTGGTTGCCAATACGGTTGGTCATAGGTCGAAACTTCCGGACCGTCCGAACACCTCGGATGCGCATCGGCGAGCTGGCAATTGAACGACGCGTCGATGGATGAAGACCTCACGGTGGAGAGCATTGAGACCCCGGTGCCGGACGACGTGATGCACCTGTCCAGACCTCGACTATCACGTTCACTACTGGTTCTGATCGCGCTCGCGCTGGTTGCATTTGCCGAACTCTTTCCGCGCGGTGGATTGCAAAGTGCGTTGGCCGACCTCGGTTTTGCGGGACTCGTTGTCGGAGCCGTCGCCATCTTCGTCCAGGGATCGAGACTGCGGATCCCCGTCGACACAGACGAGGTCCCAGTCGACACCGGCACACACGTCGACTGGCGGCGGTCGTGGCGTTGGACGATGGTGGGCCTCGGCATTCTCGGCCTACTGATCACTCAAACATGGTTTCGTGCGGGAACGGTCATTGCGGGAGGCGACATATCGCCGCCCGTAGGAACGGCGTGGACGGGCCGCATCTTTGCGAGTTATGGCTGGAGCGGCTTCGATCTCGGTGGACCCGTCAATAACCAGCTCCGCCTCCCGTGGGCCGTCGTGGAATGGACGACGGTGCACCTCGGCGGCACCGGAGCACTGGCGCAGCGTCTGTGGTTCTCGCTCCTCGTCGCCCTGATTTTGGTGAGCGCGGGAGCGCTCGCCCGATCACTCGGTTTCTCACCGTTCACGGGCGCCATCGTGAGTGTCGCCTATTTCTTCAGTCCCATGACATTTAGTGAGGTCGGTCAGGTCAACGATGTCTTCTTGAGCGCGATGGTCCTGATTCCACTCTTCGCGGCAGCGGTAATTTCGTATGGCAACACGCGCCTGCGCCTCTGGCAGGTTGGTCTCGTCTTCGTGCTCAGTGCCCCTTTCGTTGGCTACGCCTACGCCAACCCTCCGCTCGTGGGCATGCTCATCGCGACGACCCTCTTTGCGGTGCTGATCTCGTGGGCAAAATTTGGTCGACGGAGCGCCGTACGTGCCTTTCGAGGGGCGTTCGTTGGAGGGGGATTGCTCGCGCTTGCGTCGTTGTACTGGCTGATACCTGCCGTCGGGGCGTACAGCATCGTCGCGACGGGTAGTCTCTCATCACTTTCGGCGTGGGCTTTCACTGAATCACGAGCGACGCTCACCAACGGGCTCTGGCTGAACAACACGTGGGGGTGGAGTAATCCTGAGTACTACCCCTACTCACGGATCTTCGGTTTTTTCCCTCTCGACTTGATACCCGTCCTGGTCCCGTTGATGGCCTTTTCCGTATTGGCACGTCGACGACCAAGTCGACATGGGGGTGACGACCGCTTTAAGGGTCTGATTGCCCTTAGTGCGTTGGTGTTGGTGCTGCTGAGTACCGGGACCGATGAGCCGGGCCGTTGGATCTTTGACCCCCTCTACAACCTGCCCCACGGTTGGCTCCTTCGCGAACCGGGTCGGTTCTTGATGGCCGCGGGACTGGGCTACGCCCTGCTGGTGGGAGTACTCATTGACCAAACATCGAAGTTGGGCGCCGCGTGGGTGATTCGAATCAAACGAAGACGTCAGCATCAACGAGAACGGGTCATCACCATTCGTTTGATTACGGCGACGCTGGTTGCCATCATCATCGCCGGAAGTTTTCCGCTTTGGACCGGAATGCTGATTCCGGGCAAACGACAAGAACTGCCGTCGTCCCACGTCGCTATTCCGGCGTACTGGACCACTATGGGTCACTACCTCAACGGCACGCACGCGCCGAACGGGTCGCTACTCGTGATGCCACCCGACGATTTCTACCAGATGCCCTACACTTGGTTTTACGGCAATGACAGCTTCATCGTTGACATGCTCGGTCGGCACGTGATCGTGCCGTCGGCGCAAAGCTACGGTCAGACTTCGCTCAGCCTCCTTAGCGCGCTGCAGGAAGAGTCGAGCGCGTTGCTCAACCATCAGTGGGCGACCGCCAGCGCGATACTGAACGCCGTGGACACGCCACTCGTGCTCGTTCGCGGTGACGTCGAGAGCGAGTTCCCGGGCCGCGACATTGTCTCGCCGACGGCTCTCGCGTCGGCACTTCGCAACGACCCCGAGATGGTCGCGGTAAAGAACTTTGGTCCGCTCTCCATTTACAAAATCAGATCGAGATATCACAAGCCGTGGAACAACATCGCCACGGTGGCGAGTTCAGCGCCGAATCTCGGGGACTTGGGAATCCTCCCCGCGCGCACGGCGTTAGTCACGAGCAAACCGCTCGCCGGCGTGCTCTCACTGACGCAATTGGCGCCCGTGGGTAACTGGACGCTCACGGGCACTCAGATTTCGACGCAGATGACGTTGCCCGGCAACAGACAGTACCGGCTCGCCACGAGCAGCGGCACGTCACTAAAGGGCATTGGGCTGTCAGTGCGACCGCTGAGTGGAAGCAACAAGGTGACGGCGACCGTCAAGATGTCGGCGTCGGAATCGTTAATCGACAACGGCAATTTCGAGAAGGGCAAGTGGGGTCCGGTTGGAAACTGTCAAAACGCGCGACCGTTGCAGCGATCAAGTGACCTGGGCGCCACGATTGTCAACGGCGTCGCACCCGGCGGACTGCCCGCATTGAAGCTCACTGCCTCGCTCGATAGCGCCTGCGAGACCACCGTTCTGAGATGGCACTCTGGGCCGGTGTTGCTCTCGCTCTGGGCGAGGAGCGTGAACGGCGCGACACCGAGCATTTGCGTATGGGAACAGCCGAGCAATACGTGCGCACCGATGACACCGCTCACTGCGACGAGTGGTTGGCATCATTTCGGAGCATCGCTCAATCCGGTGAGTGGCACGACCAGTCTCACGGTGTTCGTCTACGCCAACGCAGTGACCAATGGCGGACCCGCGTCGGTCGAATACGCCAATGTCGAGGTCACCTCCATCGCCGGCGCACCGAACCTCGACCTCATTGGCACGCCGGCAGGGGTCATGGCGACTCGGAAGTTGGACGTGTTGCACACCAGTTACGTGGCAACATCGAACACAATCAATGGCACCAAGCACGTCCTCGTGAATGGGCTGACGAACGGTTACCTCTATCGGGTGGGCAGTTAAAGAAGGACGCAATCGCACCAACTTCTGCACGCTTCACCGCGAGGGGGTCGATTCTCACGCTGAACTCCTGAGCCCCGCCGACGACGGCAGAGTAATTCACTTTACGTAACGAGCGCCGGTGACATTTTCCGTCTACTCGCAAAGAGATTCACGTAATGCGTCTCATAGAAGTCACTGCGGGAGAACTCCGTCAGCGCGTGTGATCGTTCATTTATCTGGTAGAGATAGTCAAAACCGGCCAAGAGTGCGATGAAGGAGTCGACTCCGCCATTCGCCTCAATGCTGACACGGTTGTATTCAATGAGAAGTTGGTCAGTTCGTCCAATTAGTTCGATGGCCCCCGCGAGCACATTCGGTTCATAGCCCTCGACATCGATCTTGAGGAGATTCACCACGTCGGGCATCTGGTCGGCGAAATAGCTATCGAGCGTCGTTACGGGTACGGACAAACTTTTCACGGAGTTTGAGTCATTGGACCGAAGCAATGAATGCGTTCCAATGCTGTGATCGGCGAGGTAAATCGTAGAGTGCCCAACCTCGTTGCCAATAGCAAACTTCTCGACAACAACGTTGGTGAGATGGTTCCGAGCGAGATTTTGAACGAGAATGTCATAGTTCTCTGGGACGGGCTCGAAACTGTACACCGTGCCGTCGGGTGCAACAGACCGTGCCGCAATCGATGTGTGAATGCCGACATTCGCGCCGACATCGATAACAGTCATTCCAGGTTGAAGTAGCAGTTCAAGGAGCTCGAGTTCCAGCACCTCGTACGTGTTGTTCATGAGGCTCGGAAGAATCGTGACATCGCGTCCAGGAAGCAGCAGTAGTGCCCCGTGGCACGAAACTTCGACCAATTCATCTCGCTTAATGACGAGGTGGAAGAGCCATTGATAGATCAACGTCACGACGCGTAGCCGTTGAATCGGAGTGTTGTAGAAAATAGTTCGCGCAACACGAATGACGTACAGAACAACTCTCTCGGACAGTCGCTGCTTTTTCACCAAGAATCGCTTCGCATTCGACAATTTCTCAATTCGACACTTTCACGCTGGAATGTTGGTTCTGGTAACTAGTTATATTCGTGCTTCGACTTTCAGTCGTCCTTCAAGCCAAATATTGGCGGAGGTCGGACGCCGATGCCGATACACGCCAGATGGTTCGAGCGATGAGATGATCGCGAGTGGCGTATAGGGGCGGCGGAGCACGTGCTTCCAGAAGTACAGCATGAAGGTATCGAGGGAACTCCAAAAGTTGCCGGAGTAATAGACCTTATGAACGTCCAATCCCGCTGACGAGAACAGCTTGGTGAGCGTCACGAGACGGTAGTGCCGGTGACCTGTAAGGAACCATGCCGGATCAAGGGGCGCCGCAATACCCGCCGCAGGAGTCGAGAAGACGAGACTCCCGCCCGGCGCCAGCAACGCCGCGAGGGCAGCAAGGGCAGCGGTTTCTGACCCTCGTGGCAGGTGCTCAAGCGTCTCGAGGAGCAGTATGACGTCGAAGTGATGCTCGAGCGATGCGGGCAGATTCGACAGAGTGGTCACTTCGAGAAAATGTGCGCTCGGAACGGCCTCACCAGCGGCCTGAATCCAGGGCCCGGCTAGGTCAATCCCCATGAGTTCAGTCGGTTCAAACGGCTCGAGAAGTTTGAGCAGTCCACCAGTCCAGCAACCCACGTCCAATATTCGCCGTCCCGCAATCGGTTGAGCCAACTCGCGAGCCCACGTCAATCGAGGGGGCGGCTCGCTTTGTTCGACATGGTCAATGGTGTCGGAGAAGGTCAGCACGCCGCTTCGCGAACGAATTCGCTTGAACAGGCCGACGAATCGAGAGTGCTGGCTCACCGCCTAACTCCCGCCGCCCACCAAGGTGCCTTCTCCATTTGAACCTGAACGCGTGATCGCGCGAGCATCAAGACCTCCCCATCTTTGTGTAGCACGGTTTCGCGAGACCCCCCCTTGGAGATTCTCTGTTGAGTAAGTACATCATCGTCAACCGAGCGCCGCGCTACCGGGTCGACATCGCACGGGGCCACGACATCTATGAACATGTAGATCGGACCTTTCGATCACTTGAAAATACCTAATCTCATCCTGTAATGACCAATCCCCCCAGGGGAAGGGGGGATTGGTCAGTCCGGCGGCTTAGTGCGTGCTTAGTGCAGGCGATACCCAATGCGACAGGAGAATCCGTCTGCGTCCGTGATGGTGAGAGTGAAGAGGCGACCGACGTGTCCGAATCCCCTCACCTGAACCACAGCGATCAACCTCGAGCCATTGTCATGGCGAACGATTCCCCGAGTGCCGGGATCGTTGAATCGCAGTCTCGGTTGGGCGTAGAAGTTGTGGCCCGTGATTATCACGTCAATTGTCTTCCTCGAACGAATAGCACCGCGCAACTCGCAGCCACTCGGCCTCTTTGGTGGCTTGGTCGCGGTCGTTGTCGTCGTGGCGCCAGCGACAGTGGTTGTCGTTGTCCCAGCCAAGGTGGTTGTCGTCACAGAGGTCGTGGTCGTGGTACCACCGCCACCGCCGCCCGTTGTCGTGGTTGACGAAATCGTGATGGCGAGAGTACGCGTCGCGGACTGTCCATTGCCGTCGGTCGCGGTCGCGTTGAATCCGTAGGTGCCGTTGGCGTTTGGCGTACCACTAATGAGTCCGCCACTTGACAAGCTCAGCCCGCCGGGCAAGGCGCCAGAGGTGATTGCCCACGTGTAGGAGTTCGTGCCGCCGGTCGCAGAAAGTTGTGACGAGTAGGCGGTGCCGATCGTTCCGCCCGGGAGCGTCGCAGTCGTGACGAACATCGGGCAGACCTGGTCGCCATAGCCGAAGTGGAAGGTGCCACCGGTGCCGTAGCCGTAGCCGAACGCATTACCCGAGCCATAGCCGAAGGTGCCAGTCGAGGAGTAGCCATAACCACATCCCACGGTGTAGTCAGCTTGCGCGTTGGGCGTGACCGCGAGGCTCACGAAGAGCCCCAACAACAGCGCCACCGCGACCGCCAGTGGAATGAACCTTTTTTTGTGGTCCGTAAATGATTTCGTAGCCCGTGCGATCATGGTTACCTCGATTAGGTAAGCCCGCATCTATTTGTAAAAATGGGTCTTAGAAAAAGAGTAGCCGCTGTTGCCGACAGGCAAACAAGCGCGTTGCTGCAGCGGCGCTGCAATTGTTACAGCGACGTTGAGGTCACCATTGTCGCTTAAGTAGTTTTCATCAGGACCAATACGTCAAGAATCAGTAAGACGTACACACTTTGTTGGGATGTTTCGTAACGTAAATGATTCACACATTCATTCAAAATCGAAATTGAAAAAGTTCGATAAGGAACCTCATCAGGCACGCAACAAATGTTTGCAATTCACATCTGTGAGTTTCCTCAATTCCTCAAAAACATTGTTCTACTGCACGCGTGAACAATCACCTGCGTCCGTGGTTGTCGAATCCCATGTCGTCACATTGGATACAAAAAAACACTCCCCCTCAAACGAGGGGGAGTGTTTTGACGAGACTAGGTAAGTGTTACTTGCGCAGTACGTACCTGATGTGACCGACTCGACCGTTCGCGTTTCGGATCGTGAAGGTGAAGGTACGGCCAACGTGATCAAGACCTCGTACCTGCACGACCGCCTTCAACTGCGTGCCGGAGTCGTGTCGAACGACCACGCGGGTGCCTCGGTCATTCGAGGTGATCCGTGGCTGCCCGTAGAATCCCGAACCGAAGATCGTGATGTTGCTCGTCTTGCGGGACCGAACGGCACCGGCAATTCTGGTCGGGTGCGGCGTCTTAGGCGCCGGCGCGACCGTGGTGGTGGTCGCCGACGCAACGGTGATCGACAGGTTGCCGTGAATTGACTGGCCGTTGGCATCCGTCGCCGACGCCACGAAAGCGGAGACGCCTGGAGCGGTCGGCGTACCACTGATGGCACCGGAAGATGAAAGAGTCAGACCGGCCGGCAACGTGCCCGACGCCACCGTCCAGGTGTAGGAGTTCGTGCCGCCGGTGGCGGTCAACTGCTGGGTCGCGTACGCCACGCCAACGGTGCCGGAGGGCAACGTTGATGTCGTCACGAACAGCGGACATACCTGGTCACCGTAGCCAAACTTGAAGGTGCCACCGTAGCCGTAGCCGTAGCCGAAGGCATTGCCGGATCCGTATCCGAAGGTGCCCGACGAGCTGTAGCCGTAGCCACACGCTGTCGTGTAGTCAGCCTGAGCATTTGGGGTCACGACGAAACTGACGAAGAGCCCCGCGAGCAACGCGAACGCGATTGCGAGAGGTATGAAACGCCGCTTGTGCGCAGTGATGGACTGGGTGGCTCGTGTAATCATGGTGCCCCTATCTTGGGAACGACAATTTTATTGAAGTCCCTTTAAAAAAAGGTTAACTGCATTGCGCCACATTGATTCGTCGATGTTGCGCGTAGGACTTTCCTGATCGCGCCGAGAGAATTGGTTGGACCATTCCGTTTGATCAGGCAGAACAGGTGAAGTGGCCGCGTTATATAAATAGATTGTTGAACAAAGCAGAACGTCAAGTTGGCAGGTTTGGGCATGGCCAAAGTGTTCGAGCGGGGCGTCGAAATAACCTCTCATCAGGTACGCACTGACAATCAACCGATCAGTACTCAGTAATTGTGACAATTCCGTAGCAACTACATGTGAATATCGTGTGAATGAACTCGTAGTCCGTGAATCGAACTGCGTATGTGATGACTTACTCACTTGTTTATTCGTGCCGCAACGTTGACAATCCCCCCGTACTCAAGGGGTGAACCGTGTTGCCAACGCCGTCACTGGCACGAATTTCGTACGAACTTAGTCGTGAACCTTCGGCGCACCTCGCACCCAATGACTGGCTCGTTATGCTCGCGGACATGAATACGCCCGTAGAGAACTCTGGATTCGTCCTCGATGACCTGGACGAGAGCACCCGTCCGCAAGACGACCTGTACCGACACGTGAACAATCGCTGGTTCGAACGAACCGACATTCCTTCGGATAAGGCGCGATACGGAACATTTGATGTCCTGGCTGACGGTGCCGAATTGGCGATTCGCGAGATCCTGGACGAGAGTCGAAGTGCCGCGCAGGGAACTGAAGCACGCAAAGTCGGTGACATCTACACCAGTTTCCTCGACGAAACGCGCGTCGAGGAACTCGGCGGTGAGCCGCTCGGCGAACGACTGAAGAACGTTGAGCGCATCGGCACGATGAAGGAGTTCACGCAACTCGTTGGATCATTGCAACGCCTCGGACTCGGCGGGTTCTATCTCGTCTTCGTCGACAATGACCCCGGCGATCCCTCGCGCTACGTCGTCCTCTTCGAACAAGGTGGCCTGTCGCTCCCCGACGAGAGCTACTACCGCGAAGAGCATTTCGCCAACGTGCGCGAGGCATTGGTGAGACACATCGCGCGTATGTTCCAACTGGCCGGCCTCGATGACGGCGATGCTCGCGCGCAACGCATCTTCGACCTGGAGGTACAACTCGCGAGCCACCATTGGAACAACGTCGAGTCTCGTGACAGCGAAAAGACGTACAACCTCACGACGTGGCAGAACGCCGCACAGCTCTTCGGTGATGGCCTGCTCGAGTCGTGGCGCCGAGGTGTGGAAGCACCCGAGCGCTCCTTTGACGAGGTCGTGCTTCGCCAACCGAGTTTTGGAACGGGACTGGGCGAATTACTCGTCGCGGAGAACCTCGAGTCGTGGAAGGACTGGCTGAAGTGGCAAGTCATTGCGAGTGACGCGCCCTTTCTGTCGTCGGCGTTCGTGAACGAGCACTTCGACTTCTACGGAAAGACCCTCACCGGCGCGGAGGAACTGCGACCGCGCTGGAAGCGCGCCGTCGCCCTCGCCGAAGGAGCGATGGGCGAAGCCGTTGGCAAGATGTACGTCGAGCGTCACTATCCGCCCGAGGTCAAAGATCGAATGGACGTCCTCGTGGGTAATCTCATCGAGGCGTACCGCGCGAGCATCACCGACCTCGAGTGGATGAGTACGGAGACCCGTCAGCGCGCGCTCGAAAAGTTGGACGCCTTCACGCCGAAGATTGGTTACCCCGTCAAGTGGCGCGATTACTCGAC